>NZ_JRVI01000121.1:0-26666 GCF_000783375.1 Sphingomonas sp. Ant20 | reverse complement strand
CACCGGCGCGCGTCCGCCGCGCGGCGACCCCGCGGTCGCAGCGGACGGCAGGCCCGCGATCAGCAGGGCGGTGGTCAGCAGGCCGGCGATCAGCAGGCCGGGGGCCGCGCGTCGTGTCGATATGTGCATGTCCGTGTCATCCTCGTATCGGCTTCGGCAATCCGGGGCCGATCCGGGGCGGGGGCGCGCAGGGCCCGCCATCCCCGGAATATCCCCTTTGATTCCTTCGGAAAACCCGCCGCAGGGCGCAGGATTCGCGATGTTGCCTTTTTGTAACAATGGTACGTCAATGCGATGATCCGTTACTATTTTACAATTTTATTTTGGACAAAAGCGCTGCCGTTTGCGTAACCGGCCCCCAGTCAGCGCGCCGGAGCGCGCCGCAACACATCGCGTCAGTCATCACGGATCGACGGCGCGAAAGGGGAATGAATACATGCGGAATCATATGTTTCGGGATTGCCTGCTCGCGTCCACGATGATCGCGGGCGCCGTCGTCGCGCTGCCGGCAGCGGCCCAGACCGCACCGGCTCCTGCACCGGCAGCCGAGCCGGCTCCCGCACCGCAGAGCACCACCAGCGACGACGGCGCGGCAGCGACGACCCCGGCAGTCTCGAACACGCCGAGCGAGGATCCCGCTGCAGCCGGAACCGCCGCGAGCACCGACATCGTCGTCACCGGATCGCGTATCTCGAACCCCAACCTGACCTCTGCCAGCCCGATCACCGTGGTCAACGCGGCGGACATCAAGCTGCGTGGCGCGACGCGCATCGAGGACGTGCTCAACAGCCTGCCGGCGTCGTTCGCGACGCAGACCTCGTCGGTGTCGAACGGGTCGACCGGTACGGCGACGATCAACCTGCGCAACCTGGGTGAATCGCGCACGCTGGTGCTGATCAACGGCCGCCGCCTGATGCCGGGCAACCCCTCGTCGAGCAGCACCGCGAGTGCGGCCGCCGACGTCAACATGATCCCCGCCTCGCTGATCAAGCGCGTCGACGTGCTGACCGGCGGCGCCGGTTCGGTCTATGGGTCGGACGCGATCGCGGGCGTCGTCAACTTCGTGCTCGACACCGATTACGAAGGCTTCAGCGTCGACGTGTCGGGCGGCATCAACAACCACAACAACCGCAGCGAGCGGTTCCAGGCGCTGTCGGCGGCAAGCGGCTATCCCGCGCCGAGCGGCCAGGCGTTCGACGGCACGCAGTTCGACATCAACTTCAAGGTCGGCGCGGCAACCAGCGACGGCCGCGGCCATGTCGTCGGCTATGGCGGCTATCGCAAGATCGGCGCGATCCTGCAGGGGTCGCGCGACTATAGCTCGTGCGGGCTGAACGCGCCGTCGGGCAATGTCGGCAACGATTATGTCTGCGGCGGATCGGCGACTGCGTTCCCGGCGAACTTCACGCTCGGCGATGCGACCGAGGGCGGGCCGCCGACCGGCTATACGCTGAACGCAGCAGGCCAGCTCGTCGCGGGGCGGACGCTCTACAACGCCAACCCGCTGAACTATTACCAGCGTCCGGACACGCGCTACACCGCGGGCTTCCTCGCCAAGTATGAAGTCAGCGACGCGTTCAAGCCCTATGCCGACTTCATGTTCATGGACGATCGCTCGGTCGCGCAGATCGCGCCGTCAGGTGATTTCAACAACACGACGGTCCTGAACTGCAACAACCCGCTGCTGTCGGCGGCGCAGGTCTCGACCTTCTGCCGTGCGTCCAACCTGGTGACCGACGCCAATGGCGCGGTGGTCAACCTGACCAACCCGGACGGCTCGCAGTATCAGCAGGCGAAAGTCCGCATCGGCCGTCGCAACGTCGAGGGCGGCGGGCGTCAGGCGGATCTTCGCCACACCCAGTATCGCTTCGTCGCGGGCGCGACCGGCGATATCGACAAGGGCATCTCGTACGAGGCCTATGGCCAGTTCGGCAGCACCGTGTTCAGCCAGGTGTATCGCAATGAATTCTCGATCTCGCGCACCACGCGTGCGCTCGACGCGATCACCGACACGCGTCCCGGCTCGGCGACGCTTGGCCAGGCGGTCTGCCGCTCGGTCGTCGACGGCACCGATCCGAACTGCGTCCCGCTCAACATCTTCGGCGCGGCCGGGATCACGCCCGAGGCGCTGAACTATGTCCAGACCCCGGGCTTCCAGTCGGGCGAGAACAAGGAAACCGTCCTCAACGCGAACTTCACCTTCAAGGGCGCCGAATACGGCGTGCAGTCGCCGTTCGCGAGCGAGGGCATCGCGCTGAACGTCGGTGGCGAGTACCGCAAGGAATCGCTGAGCCTCGAAGTCGACAACGCGTTCCTGAGCGGCGATCTGGCCGGCCAGGGCGGCGCGACGTTGCCGATCCGCGGCAGCTACACCGTCAAGGAAGTGTTCGGCGAAATCCAGGTGCCGCTGGTCAGCGACCGCCCGTTCGTCAACGAGCTGACGGTCAATGGCGGCTATCGCTATTCGAGCTACAGCACCGCGGGTTCGGCGCATTCGTACAAGGGTGAGCTGGTCTGGGCGCCGGTCTCCGACGTCCGCTTCCGCGGCGGCTACAACCGTGCGGTCCGCGCGCCGAACACGCAGGAGCTGTTCGCGCAGCAGTCGGTCCAGCTCGACGGTGCGACCGATCCCTGCGCCGGCGCCGCGGTCAATGGCCTGGTCAACGGCAACACCGCCGCGCAGTGCGCGCTGACCGGCGTTCCCGCGAACCGGTTCGGCCTGATCGCCGCCAACCCGTCCGAGCAGTATAACGGCCTGCTCGGCGGCAACCCGAACCTGCGCCCCGAAAAGGCCGACACGTTCACCGCGGGCGTGATCCTGCGGCCGTCGTTCCTGCCGGGCTTCAACCTGTCGGTCGACGGCTTCCGCATCAAGCTGAAGGACCGGATCGGCGTCGTCGGCGCGGACACGATCATCGCGCAGTGCCTCCAGACCGCCGACGACCAGTTCTGCAGTGCGATCAACCGCGATGCCAACGGCACGCTGTGGCAGGGCAATGCGGGCTTCATCGTAGACACCAACGTCAATGCAGGGTCGCTGACCACGCAGGGGATCGAGACCTCGGCGGGCTATACCTATCGCTCGGACAGCATCGGCACGATCGGCCTGTCGTTCAACGGCACCTATGTCGACAAGTTCACGTCGGACAAGGTCGGCACCAAGTTCGATTGCGCGGGCCTGTACGGCGCACAGTGCGGCTATCCGATGTCCAAGTGGCGTCACCAGGCGCGTCTGTCGCTGACCACGCTGGGCGGCATCGGCCTGTCGGGCAACTGGCGCCATCTGTCGGCGACCAAGTTCGAGCGGACCAGCAGCGATGCCGACCTGGCCGGCCCGTTCTTCGCCAATGACGGCCGCGTGAAGGCGCAGGACTATTTCGATCTCGCCGCCACCATCCGGGTCGCGGACAAGGTCACCTACCGCCTCGGCGTCAACAACGTGCTCGACAAGACGCCGCCGATCCTCAGCGCGACAGCCTCGCCGATCGGCTCGTTCGGCAACGGCAACACCTATCCGGGCATCTATGATGCACTCGGCCGGTACCTGTTCGTCGGCCTGACGATCGACATGTAAGCGATCCTTTCGGACGCGATATCGGGGGGGCGGCGGATCATGGATCCGCCGCCCCTTTTTTTGGGTTCGGGCGGCCGGTCCGGAGTGACGCTGAAGCCCGGACCAAGGCCTCGCCGAGCGCCTGTCGCGGGTGCGACGTGAAAATGCCCTTGCCTAATTATTATGCGTAGCGATGATCTGCTGTCGGAAAAAGCAACAGATTTTAAGAAAAAGCACCAGTGATTGTGTCTTTTTCGCTACACGAGATTGCCAAAGCATTCGGCCGCCCGGATGCATTCTTTACAGGATGCGACAGCACCTCCATCCCATCGCCATGTCCTTCGGGGTCGTGCTTCGGCGCGATGAAAGGGGCGGAAAATTGCCCGGCGTACCGCGATGCGGGCGACCGGGTTCAAGCGAGGGATCATGATGACCAGCATTTCGTTGACCAAGAAGGCGCTCCTGCTCGCGGCTGCGACGCCGTTCGCGTTCGCCATGGCGGCGCCGGCGTTCGCGCAGCAGGCGACGCCGCCCGAGCAGAACGGTGTCCCGTCGAGCGACGTCGCCGCGCAGAACCAGCCCGCCGCCGGCGACGAGATCGTCGTCACCGGATCGATCATCCGCGGTACCGATACCGGCATTTCGCCCGTCACCACGCTGACCACCGAAAATCTGGATTCGCGCGGCATCAACACGGTGCAGGCCGGCATCCAGGCGCTGTCGTCGAACAACGGCCCGGCGCTGACCAACTCGTTCACCGCCAACGGCGCATTCGCCGCGGGCGCGTCTTCGGTGTCGCTGCGTGGCCTGTCGACCAACTCGACGCTCGTGCTGTTCGACGGCCTGCGCGCCGCCTATTACCCGCTGTCGGATGACGGATCGCGCAACTTCGTCGATCTGAACACCATCCCCGACGACATCGTCGAGCGCATCGACGTGCTGCGCGACGGCGCATCGTCGAGCTACGGTGCCGATGCCATTGCAGGCGTGGTCAACGTGATCACCAAGCGCAAGTTCAACGGCATCAGCGGTCGCGCCGAGGCCGGCATCTCCGAGAACGGCAACAACGCCAACCAGCGGCTGACGCTGACCGCGGGTACCGGCGACCTCGACGAGAAGGGCTACAACGCCTATGTCAGCGGCTTCTATTTCCGCAACGAGGGCGTGTACCAGCGCGACCTGCCGGCGCCCTTCAATTCGGACAACCTGACCGGGATCTGTTCCAACCGCACCGGCACCACGCAGTGCGGCCCGAACAACACGGCGAACGGCCTTGACGCGAACGGCGCCCTCAACGGCTTCGCGATCGGTACGGGCAATTTCTACGTCCGTCCGGCCGACGCCGCGAACACGGTCGCATCGGGCCGGTACCAGCTGCTGAACCCGGCAGCGGGCTGCCTCAACGGCACCCCCTACAACCCGACCGCCGCGCAGCTCGCCACGCCGGCGAACGTGACGACGCCGACCACGGTCTGCCAGGTCGACAACACCAACAAGTACGACATGGTGACGCCGAACATCGAGCGTTTCGGCGGCTCGGCCCGTTTCAGCGCAAAGGTCGGTGCGGACTCCGAGGCATATCTGCTGGTCAATTTCGCCCAGTCGGCGAGCAACTATACCGGTCGTCCGTCGGTCATCCGCGGTAACGCACCGGCCGGCATCCTCTCGCCGCAGTTCTCGACCTCGCAGGCGCAGACTGCCGCGCTGGCCGCGGGCTCGGGCGTCCTGGCATTGCCGGTCTATGTCTGCGCCGCGCGCGTGAACTGCGGTCCGACGAACGGCACGCTGAACCCGAACAACCCGTTCGCGGCACAGGGCCAGGTCGCTCGCCTCGTCGGCGCGCTGCCCGACACGGTCACGCAGAACGAGACCCGCAGCCGCGTGTACCGTGCCGCATTCGGCCTCAAGGGTACCGTCCTCAACGGCTTCGACTATGACTTCAACGCAACGGCGATGCACACCGACCTGCGGGTGAAGACCAACGGGTATGTCTATATCCAGAACCTGCTCAACGTCATTGCCGACGGCAGCTACAACTTCGTCAACCCGGGCCTCAACACCCAGGCGGTGCGCGATTATCTGACGCCCGAGAACATCACCGACACGACGTCGGATCTCTATCAGGCGCAGCTGACCGTCCAGAAGTCGCTTGCCACGCTGCCCGGCGGCGACCTGCGCGTCGCGGTCGGTGGCTCGATCTTCTACGAAGCGGTCGACGCGCCCAGCGCGAACGACGACTATAACGGCGCGACACAGCGGTACTTCACGCTGAACGCCTTCGGTACCAAGGGTAACCGCACGGTGAGCTCGGCCTTCGCCGAAATCAACGCACCGGTGCTCGACGTGCTGACGCTCAACGGTTCGGGCCGCTACGATCACTATTCGACCGGGCAGAGCAACTTCTCGCCGAAGGTCGGCGCGATCTTCACGCCGCTCCAGCAGGTCACGGTGCGGGGTACCTATTCGCGCGGCTTCCGTATCCCGAGCTTCGGCGAGGCGAATGCACTGCCGACGACGGGCTATGTGACGCAGCAGATCTCGGCGATCCCCGATGCGTTCCTTGCCCAATATGGCGCAGGCTGTTCGCAGGCGACCCCGACGGCGTGCCCGGCCTATCTGACGTCCTACTCGATCGGACAGACGACGCTGGCATCGCCGGAGCTGAAGCCTGAAAAGTCGCGCAGCTTCACCGGCGGGGTCAAGTTCGACCCGATCCGCAGCGTGTCGCTGACCGTCGACTACTACAACATCAAGAAGACCGGCGCGATCACCACGCCGGACAATTCGGCCGCGATCGCAGCCTATTATGCCGGTGCCGCACCGGTTGCCGGGTTCGAGGTCATCGCCGACGCACCCGACGTCAACAACCCGAACGCGCGTCCGAAGATCGCCTTCGTCCGCTCGCAGCTGATCAATGCCGACACGATCAAGTCGTCGGGCATCGATTTTGGGATCAACGGCGCGTATGACTTCGGTCTGGTCAAGTGGACGTCGAACCTGAATGCGAGCTACATCATCGAGCTCAGCACGACGATCGACGGCGAGAAGCAGCGCTATGAGGGCACGCTCGGCAACTTCAACCTGACCGCAGGGTCGGGGACGTTCGAGTGGAAGGGCAACTGGCTCAACACGTTCGACTTCGGCGACTTCGCGGTCAGCACCACGGTCAACTACACGTCGGGCTATGACCTGTCGGCGACCGATCAGGGCGACGAATACAAGGATTGCGGCCAGGCTGCCGTGTACAATGACTGCCACGTGAAGAGCTACATCACGGTCGATGCGAACGTGAACTTCAAGGTCACCGACAAGTTCAGCTTCTATGTCAACGCGCTGAACCTCTTCGATCGCCTGCCGCCGGTCGATACCGTCACCTATGGCGCGTATCTGTACAATGCGATCCAGGGTGGCGACGGCATCTTCGGTCGTCAGTATCGTGCAGGCGCGAAGTTCAACTTCTAAGCCGATACCCACGCGACATATCGGGGCGCTCCTTCGGGAGCCGCCCTTTTTTTGTGCCTGCCGTTCGGGGGCTCAGCCGACCGCGAGCACCAGTTTCCCGTCGCCCTCGTCGATATGGACGGTGGCGCCGTCCTTGACCTCGCCGCGCAGGATCATGTCGGCGAGGGGGTCCTGGAGGTAGCGCTGGACCGCGCGTTTGAGGGGCCTTGCGCCGTAGACGGGGTCGTAGCCGACGCGGCCGAGCCAGGCGCGGGCGGCTTCGGTCAGGTCTAGCGTGATCTTGCGGTCGGCGAGCAGCTTGTCGACGCGCGACACCTGGATGTCGACGATCGGCGCCATGTGCGCCTGGCCGAGACGGTGGAACAGGATCACCTCGTCCAGGCGGTTGAGGAATTCCGGGCGGAAGTGCGACCGGACGATCTCCATCACCTGCGGTTCGACCGACGACACGTCGTCGCCCTCGGCCATGTTGGCGAGATACTGGCTGCCGAGATTGCTCGTCAGGATGATCAGCGTGTTGCTGAAATCCACCGTGCGGCCCTGGCCGTCGGTCAGGCGGCCGTCGTCGAGCACCTGGAGGAGCACGTTGAACACGTCGCCATGCGCCTTCTCGACCTCGTCGAACAGGATCACCTGATAGGGCCGCCGGCGGACCGCCTCGGTCAGCACGCCGCCCTCCTCATAGCCGACATAGCCGGGAGGCGCGCCGATCAGCCGGGCGACCGCGTGCTTTTCCATGAACTCGCTCATGTCGATGCGGACCATCGCCGAGGGATCGTCGAACAGGAATTCGGCGAGCGCCTTGGTCAGCTCGGTCTTGCCGACGCCGGTGGGTCCGAGGAACAGGAAGCTGCCCAAGGGGCGGTTCGGATCCTGCAGCCCCGCGCGCGCGCGGCGGACCGCGGTCGAGACGGCCTTGACCGCATGGGCCTGGCCGATGACGCGCTTGCCGATCGTCGCCTCCATCGCGAGCAACTTGTCGCGCTCGCCCTGGAGCATCCGTTCGACCGGGATTCCGGTCCAGCGGCTGACGACGCCGGCAATGTCGTCGGCATTGACCTCCTCGCGCAGCATCGCGCCCTTGGTCGCGCCTGCGGCCTCGTCGAGCTGGCGTTGCAGACCCGGGATCGTGCCGTAGGAGAGCTCGCCCGCGCGCGCGAGATCGCCCGAGCGCTGTGCCTGGTCGAGTTCCAATCGCGCGGCGTCGAGCTGTTCCTTCAGCCGCGCCTCGGCGTTGATCTTGTCCTTCTCGCTCTTCCAGCGCGTCGTCAGCTCGGCGGACTGCTCCTCGAGATTGACGAGATCGCCCTCGAGCGTGTCGAGCCGGTCGATCGAGGCCTCGTCGGTCTCGCGCTTCAACGCCTCCCGCTCGATCTTGAGCTGGATGATCCGGCGGTCGAGATTTTCGATCTCCTCGGGCTTGGATTCGACCTCCATGCGGATCCGGCTCGCGGCCTCGTCCATCAGGTCGATCGCCTTGTCGGGGAGGAAACGGTCGGTGATGTAGCGGTTGGACAGCGTCGAGGCGGCGACGATCGCGCCGTCGGTGATGCGGACGCCGTGGTGGAGCTCGTATTTCTCCTTCAGGCCACGCAGGATCGAGATCGTGTCCTCGACCGTGGGTTCGCCGACCATGACGGGCTGGAACCGGCGCTGGAGCGCGGGGTCCTTCTCGACATATTTGCGATATTCGTCGAGCGTGGTCGCGCCGACGCAGTGGAGCTCGCCGCGGGCGAGGGCTGGCTTGAGGAGGTTGCCTGCGTCCATCGCGCCTTCGGATTTGCCCGCGCCGATCAGCTGGTGCATCTCGTCGATGAACAGGATGACGTCGCCCTCGGCGGCCTTCACCTCGTCGAGCACACCCTTCAGCCGCTCCTCGAACTCGCCGCGATATTTCGCGCCCGCGATGAGCGAGCCCATGTCGAGCGACATGAGCCGGCGATCCTTCAGCGTATCGGGGACGTCGCCATTGGCGATGCGCAGCGCCAAACCTTCCGCGATAGCCGTTTTTCCGACGCCGGGTTCGCCGATCAGCGCGGGGTTGTTCTTGGTACGGCGGGCGAGGATCTGGATCGTGCGGCGGATCTCCTCGTCGCGGCCGATGACGGGGTCGAGCTTGCCGTCGCGCGCCGCCTGGGTCAGGTCGCGCGCGAACTTCTTGAGCGCGTCATAGCGGTCCTCGGCGCCCGCGGTGTCCGCGGTGCGGCCCTGGCGGACGCTGTTGATCGCGGTGTTGAGCCCCTCGGGGGTGACGCCGCCGGTCTTGAGCGCCTTGCCCGCGGCGGTGTTGAGCGAGAGCGCGAGCGCGACGAGCAGGCGTTCGACGGTGACGAAGCTGTCGCCCGCCTTGGTCGCGATCTGTTCGGCCTGGTCAAGCACGCGGACTGCGTCATTGTCGATGCCCGGCGTGGTCTGCGCGCCCGAGCCCGAGACGGCGGGGATCTTCGCGAGCGCAAGATCGGTTTCGGCGGTCGCGCGCTTCGCGTCGCCGCCCGCGGCCGCGATCAGCCCCGCGGCCATGCCCTGTTCGTCCTCGAGCAGCGCCTTCAGAAGATGCTCGGGCGCGATCCGCTGATGGTTCATGCGGATCGCGACGGTCTGCGCGGACTGGAGGAAGCCTTTCGCGCGGTCGGTGAATTTGTCGATGTTCATGGGCGTATCCCTGTGGTCTTTGGCCAGAGATGGTGTTGTATTTAGGCAACACAAGAGGGCGGCGTTGCATCATGCTAGGGACAAGCGCGGCAGGCCGGAATAGCGTTTATTGTCGGTGTCGAAGCAGCGTCGTCATCGCTATAAGCCCGCGCCCATGCTATATGGGTGGGGTGTCAACAGCCATTCCCCATATCTACGCCATCGGCATCGAGCCGGCCGACATCGACTTCATGGGTCACGTCAACAACGCGAACTATCTGAAGTGGGTACAGGCCGCGGTGATCGATCACTGGCAGCGTCTCGCCCCGGCCGAGGCGGTGGCGGGGCATTTGTGGGTCGCGCTGAAACACGAGATTACCTACCGCAAACCGGCGTTTCTCGACGACGACGTGATCGCGACGGTGCTGCTCGAAAAGGTGCAGGGCGCGCGGGCGTTCTACGAGACGATCATCAAGCGCGGCGAGGATGTGCTCGCCGAGGTGAAGTCGAGCTGGTGTTGCCTGGATGCGGAGACGCTGCGGCCTTCGCGACTGGCGAGTCATGTGGTGGAGCGGTTCTTTCCGAAGGATTTGAGGGGCCTAGACCCGCCGTCATTCCCGCGGAGGCGGGAAGCCAGACTGGCTGGCCTTTGTGGGTATCGCCGTGGTTTGCCGGTCTGGATCCCCGCCTTCGCGGGGATGACGGGTTTTAGGGCTGAGTGCGGTCGTCGGTCTGGGGTCGCTCGATTGTGGTGAGCGGTCAGCCATATACACCACCTCCCCGGCGGAGGCCGGGGTCCAGGTGGGAAGGCCCTCGTGACTCCGCGTCGCCTCACGTTATTTCCGGCCCCCAACTGGGCCCCGGCCTTCGCCGGGGAGGTGGTCTAGCCGCTCACACCACCTCATACGGGACCGCGCCGCGGCGGTTGGGGTCGACGCGGATCTCGCTGGCGGCGGGGGGGAACGCGCGCTGGTCGCAGTCGGGGCGCAGGCAGATGCGGCAGGATGCGCCGATCGGGGTGGCGATACCGCCGGTGCCGAGCGCGTCGGCGTAGATGAATTCGGACGCGTTCGCCTCCTCGCAGCCGAGCGCCACCGCATAGCGGCGCGCAGGGCGGGTATAGGTTTCGGACGGTTTCACCAGCCCCTTGGCCATCGAGACGTAGCGGATGCCGTCGCTGGTCTCGAGCAGCTGCGTGAGGATGCGGTCGGGAATCGCGACCGCCTCGTGGACGATCCACAAGGGGCAGGCGCCGCCGAAGCGCGCGAACTGGAGACGGGTGGCGGAGTGGCGCTTGGTGATGTTGCCCGCCATGTCGACGCGGCAGAAGAAGAACGGGATGCCGAGCGCGCCGGGGCGCTGGAGCGTCGAGAGCCGGTGGCAGGTCTGTTCGAAGCTGGTGCCGAAGATCCGCCGCAGCCGGTCGATGTCGTGGCGGACGCTGCGCGCCTCGCTACGGAACCGGGTATAGGGCATGACGATCGCGCCCGCGGCGTAATTGGTGAGGCCCGCGGTCAGCAGCGCGCGCGCGGTCTCCGACGCCATGTCGGAGGCGGCGACGATGTCGGCGATCAGATCGGCGAATTCGCCGCGCGCGACCTGATGCGCGAGCGAGAAGAGCGTGGTCTCGCCGGGCTGCGATCCGTCGAGCCGCAAGGTCGCGCCGTCATAGTCGCGTAACGGTGCGGCGAGCGCGCCCGAGATCGTCACCGAGACGCCGCGCGCCGCGAGCCGCGCCTCGAGTGCTGCGATCCGGTCGCTGCCGAGCGTCTCGCCGATTTCCTCCGCGCGGCGATCGAGCATGTCGACATAATTGCCCGCGGCGTGAAACCAGTCGCGGACATCCTCCCAGGGGAGCAGCCCGGGCGCGCCTGACCCCGCCACGAGCCGGTCGTCGAGCGCGCGCAACTGTTCCTGCGCGCGGCGATAGGCGTCGTGCATCGCGACGAGCCGCTGGGCGAGCAGCGGCTGGTGCTTCACCGCGCGGCGGATCGCGCTCTCGTCGAGCGTGGGGGCGGCGACGCTGGTGTCGGTGACGGCCTCGAGCGTCGCGACGAGCAGCGCGGTATCGTCGGCGGCGTCGATGCTGCCCCAGTCGGCGGGGAATTCGCGCGCCAAGGTGACGAGCACGGCTTCGCTGACCGGGCGGTCGCCATTCTCGATCTGCGAGAGATAGCTGACCGAGATGCCGATCCGGACCGCCATCGCCGCCTGGCTGATCCCGAGCGTGCCGCGAAGGTCGCGCAGCCGGTGTCCGACGAAGAGGCGGCGTGGGGGATTGGTCATGCTGCGGGTGTAGTTTGCAAACATGGGTGGCACAAGTTTGCAACATTGCATTTGCGCATTGCGTCCCGCTCTGTGAAAGCCCCCAGCAGGACGGAGAGACGATGTCATCGACGATCGAAGAGCTTGAACGACGCCGCGAAGCCGCAAGAGTGGGCGGGGGTATCAAGCGGATCGGAGCGCAGCACGCCAAGGGAAAGCTGACCGCAAGGGAGCGCCTTGACGTGCTGCTGGACGAGGGATCGTTCGAGGAGCTCGACATGTATGTCGAGCATAACTGCGTCGATTTCGGCATGCAGGACCAGGTGATCCCCGGCGACGGCGTGGTCACCGGATCGGGCACGATCAACGGCCGCCTCGTCTTCGTGTTCAGCCAGGATTTCACGGTATTCGGCGGGTCGCTCAGCGAACGCCACGCGCAGAAGATCTGCAAGGTGATGGACAGCGCGATGAAGGTCGGCGCGCCGATCATCGGGCTGAACGACAGCGGCGGCGCGCGCATCCAGGAGGGCGTCGCGAGCCTTGGCGGCTATGCGAGGTGTTCCAGCGCAACGTGCTGGCGAGCGGCGTCGTGCCGCAGCTGTCGCTGATCATGGGCCCGTGTGCGGGCGGCGCGGTGTACAGCCCGGCGATGACCGACTTCATCTTCATGGTGAAGGATTCGAGCTACATGTTCGTGACCGGGCCCGACGTGGTCAAGACGGTGACGAACGAGGTGGTCACGCAGGAGGCGCTGGGCGGCGCGGTGACGCACACGACCAAGACGTCGGTCGCGGACAATGCGTTCGAGAACGACATCGAGGCGCTGCTCGCGGCGCGCGACTTCTTCGATTTCCTGCCCGAATCGAACCGTGCGGGCGTGCCCGAGCGGCCGACTGCGGACGAGTGGGACCGGGTCGAGGAGAGCCTCGACACGCTGATCCCGGCGTCGGCGAACCAGCCTATGACATGCACGAGCTGATCCGGAAGGTCGTCGACGAGGGCGATTTCTTCGAGACGCAGCCGGCGCATGCGGCCAACATCATCACCGGCTTCGGGCGGATCGAGGGGCGGACCGTCGGTTTCGTCGCGAACCAGCCGATGGTGCTCGCGGGCGTGCTCGACATCAACAGCTCGAAGAAGGCGGCGCGGTTCGTGCGCTTCTGCGATGCGTTCGAGATTCCGATCGTGACGTTCGTCGACGTCCCCGGCTTCCTGCCCGGCACCGCGCAGGAGCATAACGGGATCATCAAGCACGGCGCGAAACTGCTGTTCGCATATGGCGAGGCGACCGTGCCGAAGATCACCGTGATCACGCGCAAGGCGTATGGCGGCGCGTATGACGTGATGGCGTCGAAGCATCTGCGCGGCGACCTCAACTATGCATGGCCGACCGCGGAGATCGCGGTGATGGGCGCGAAGGGCGCGGTCGAGATCATCTTCCGCGGCAAGACGCCCGAGGAGATCGCCGCGCGCACCGCAGAGTACGAGGCGCGCTTCGCCAACCCGTTCGTCGCGGCGAGCAAGGGCTTCATCGACGAGGTGATCCAGCCGCATTCGACACGGCGGCGGATCGCGCTGGGGCTGCGCAAGCTGCGCGGCAAGAGCATCGAGAATCCGTGGAAGAAGCATGACAACATCCCGCTCTGAGGGGGCGGCTTGTTGGGTCATGCCAAGCACATTATCATGTCATGCGAAGGAGTCGTGACATGCAGGCCGAACGCGTGACGTTTCTGACCACCCCCGATCACAAGGCGGCGCTCGACGCGTTTGCGGCGAGCAACGGCATGTCCGTGGGGCATGTCGTTCGCGAGGCGACCTCGCGCTATGTCGTCGAGGGCGACATGACCGAGGACGACCGCTTCAAGCTGTTGATCCACGAACTCGACGAGGCGCTTCCGGCAATGCACGCCGCGCTCGATGCGGCGATCGAGGGGCAGCAGCGTCTGCGCGCCGATATCGACGCCAGGCTGCGTGACGCCGGCCTGCTCGACGCGGAGCGTGTCGCATGAGCATGATTGGCGACGCGATGCGCACGATCGAGTCCGTCATCCTGCTCCGCAGCAAGGTCGAGCGATTGAACGAGGAACTTGCCGCGACCAACGGGCAGGTGCGACGTGTGGTCGACTCGGTCATCCAGATCAACGGACGCCTGATCCGTCTGGAAACGTTCGAGGAAATGCGGTCCGGGATACGGCCGACCCCGAGGATCGAGCAATGATCGCGCTTCTGCTTCTTCAAGCCGCGGCTGCAACAAGCACAGCAACGCCCGCGTGGAAGCTCGCCGACCGGACCAATGCGGCGGGGGTGCGGAGCATCTCCACCTCGGTCACGGGCAATGACGGGCTGTCGCGGTTCGTCGTGAAGTGCGACGTCGGCACCGAGTCGATCGTGTCGATCCAGTTCATCCAGCCGCAGTCGCTGGGGCAGGGCGCGGACAAGCCGGTCGCGGTGCGCTTCGATGGCGGGCCGGCCTTCACCTATAACTGGCAGTTTCCGGGGACGGGGACCTACATCACCGATCCCGTGGCGATCACCCGGCTGACGACGTTCCTGGTGAAATCGAAGACGCTGCGGGTCGAGGCGACCAACGGCGCGGGCTTTGCGGTGCAGGCCAATTTCGCCGCGCCGGCGAGCGATGGGATGGTGCGGCAGGTGCTGGGGGTGTGCGGCTATACGCTGGGCGTCGTGCCGCCGCCGCCGCCTGCGCCGCCCGCGGCGGAGGATGCGCAATGAGTCTGGGCCGCCTCAACCATGTCGGGGTCGCGACGCGTCGATCGCGAAGTCAGTCGAGACGTATCGGTTGCTGCTCGGCGCGACGGTGATCGGGGAGCCGTTCGACCTGCCTGCGCAGGGCGTGAAGGTGTGCTTCATCGATGCGCCCAACACGCAGATCGAGCTGATCGAACCTTATGACGACAGCTCGCCGATCGCGGGGTTTTTGCGCAAGAACCCGGCGGGGGGGCAGCATCATGTGTGTTTCGAAGTGCCCGATATCGCGGCCGCGGTCGCGGAGCTGAAGGCGAAGGGGGCGACGGTGCTCGGCGAACCGCGGATCGGTGCGCATGGCACGCCGATCGTGTTCGTCCACCCGAAGGACTTTGGCGGCATGCTCGTGGAGTTGATGGAGACGCCGGGGGAGGATCATTGACCCCGCATCCTTTGTCCGTTGGTGCTGGGCGTGGTCGGAGTGCGTGGGACTCAGGCCCTTCGACTTCGCTCAGGGCGAACGGCGGGGGTGGGGCGTGCCCTTCGACTTCGCTCAGGGCGAACGGACGGGGTGGGGCTTGCCCTTCGGCTTCGCTCGGGGCGAACGGAAGGGGCGTGGCTAGCCGACTGGGGCGTAATCGATGGGGGAGACTGGCATGACCGCCTATGAGCATATCCTGAGCGAGCGGCGCGGTGACGTGCTGGTGCTGACGCTCAACCGGCCCGACCGGCTGAATGCGGCGCCGCCGGCGATGTTCGAGGAGATCGCCGCCGCGGTCGCCTCGCTCGACGGTGCGCGGGCGGTGCTGATCGCGGGTGCGGGGCGGGCGTTCTGTTCGGGCGCGGATGTCGGTGGCGGGGCGCTGGGGTCGGACGATCCGGGTGCGGCGACCTATCAGGCGCTGACGGGGAGCTATAATCCGGCGATGGCGGCGATCGCCGATCTGGGCGTGCCGGTGGTGAGCGCGGTGCGCGGGCCGGCGGCGGGGATCGGGTGCAGCCTCGCGCTCGCCGCGGATTTCTGCGTCGCGAGCGAAAGCGCGTATTTCCTCCAGGCGTTCGTCAATATCGGGCTGGTGCCCGATGGCGGCGCGTCGTGGATGCTGCCGCGGCTGATCGGCCGTGCGCGGGCGACCGAGATGATGATGCTCGGCGAGCGGGTGCCCGCGGCGAAGGCGCTCGACTGGGGGATGGTGCACAAGGTCGTCGCGGACGACGCGCTCGACGCGGAGGCGTTCGCGCTGGCGGAGCGGCTGGCGGCGATGCCGACGGTGGCATTGGGGCTGATGCGGCGCGCGATTACGGCTGCGTATGCGAGCGATTATGCGGGCGCGATGGAGGCCGAGGCGGTCAACCAGCGGGCCGCGCGCGGGTCTGCGGATTCGATGGAAGGCGGGATCGCGTTCCTGACGAAGCGCAAGCCGGTGTTCACGGGGGAAGTGACCACGCGCGCTTCTCGTTCCCCCGGCGGGAGGCCGGGGGCCCAGGCTCGATGCGCAGCATCGAACGCGCTGCCGCGCGCGATTTATTTTAGGGCTGGGCCCCGGCCTTCGCCGGGGGAACTAGAGTATGACTGACAAACCAAATCCGACGCTTGTCGAGTGGGAGGCCGCTGCCGCGAAAGAGGTGAAGGGCGCCGACCTGACCTGGGCGACCCCGGAGGGGATCGACGTCAAGCCGCTCTATACCGCGGCGGACGTGACCGCCGACCCCGGCCTCCCCGGGTTCGCGCCGTTCACGCGCGGGGTGCGGGCGTCGATGTATGCGGGGCGGCCGTGGACGATCCGGCAATATGCGGGGTTCTCGACCGCGGAGGCGTCGAACGCGTTCTACAGGCGGAATCTTGCCGCGGGGCAGAAGGGGCTCTCGGTCGCGTTCGATCTGGCGACGCACCGCGGCTATGACAGCGACCATCCACGCGTGACGGGCGATGTCGGCAAGGCCGGCGTCGCGATCGACAGCGTCGAGGACATGAAGATCCTGTTCGACGGCATTCCGCTCGACAAGATGTCGGTCAGCATGACGATGAACGGCGCGGTGATCCCGATTCTCGCCTTCTTCATCGTCGCGGGCGAGGAGCAGGGCGTGCCGCGGCACCTGCTCGACGGGACCATCCAGAACGACATCCTCAAGGAGTTCATGGTCCGCAACACGTACATCTACCCGCCCGAGCCGAGCATGCGGATCATCTCGGACATCTTCGGCTACACGTCGCGCGAGATGCCCAAGTTCAACAGCATCTCGATCAGCGGCTATCACATGCAGGAGGCGGGGGCGACGCAGCTCCACGAGCTCGCCTTCACGATCGCCGACGGCATGGAATACGTCAAATACGGCGTCGCGAGCGGGCTCGACATCGACAAGTTCGCCGGGCGGCTGTCGTTCTTTTTTCGCGATCGGCATGAACTTCTTCATGGAGATCGCCAAGCTGCGCGCCGCGCGCGTGCTGTGGCACCGCGCGATGACCGAGCTGGGCGCGCAGGACGAGCGGTCGAAGATGCTGCGCACGCATTGCCAGACGTCGGGCGTGTCGCTGACCGAGCAGGACCCGTACAACAACGTCATGCGCACGACGATCGAGGCGATGGCGGCGATGCTGGGGGGGACGCAGTCGCTCCACACCAACGCGCTCGACGAGGCGATCGCGCTGCCGACCGACTTTTCCGCGCGGATCGCGCGCAACACGCAGATCGTGCTGCAGGAAGAGACGGGGATGACCAAGGTCGTCGATCCGCTGGGCGGCAGTTACTATGTCGAAAGCCTGACGCAGAGCCTGGTCGACGGCGCGTGGACGCTGATCGAGCGGATCCAGGCCGAGGGCGGGATGGCCAAGGCCGTCGCGGCGGGCTGGCCCAAGGCGATGATCGAGGAAGCCGCGGCGGGACGCCAGGCGCGCGTCGATCGCGGCGAGGACGTGATCGTCGGGGTGAACAAGTACAGACTCGCCGAACAGGACGCGATCGAGATCCTCGACGTCGACAATGTCGCGGTGCGCGCCGGCCAGGTCGAGCGGATTGCGCGCGCAAGGCGACGCGCGACGAGGATGCGTGCCGGGCGGCACTCGATGCGCTCCGCGAGGGCGCGAAGGGGTCGGAGAACCTGCTCGCGCTGGCGGTCGAGTGCGCGCGGGCGCGGGCGACGCTGGGCGAGATCTCGTCGGCGATGGAGGATGTGTTCGGGCGCTATGGCACGCAGCCGACGCCGGTGTCGGGCGCTATGGCGGCGCGTATGAGGACGATGCGCGCTGGACGCGACTGACCGACGGGGTCGAAGCGACCGAGCGGCGGCTGGGACGCAAGCCCCGCATGCTGGTCGCCAAGATGGGGCAGGACGGGCATGACCGCGGCGCCAACCTCGTCTCGTCGATGTTCGGCGATCTGGGGTTCGAGATCGTGCCGGGGGCGCTGTTCCAGACCCCGGCGGAGGTCGCCGCGCTGGCGCTGGCCAAGGACGTCGACGTGGTCGGCGCGTCGAGCCTGGCGGCGGGGCACAAGACGCTGATCCCCGAGCTGATCGGCCACCTGCGCGAGGCGGGACGCGCGGATATCAAGGTGATCGCGGGTGGCGTTATTCCCGCACAGGACTATCAGGCGCTGCGTGATGCCGGGGTCCAGGCGATCTTCGGACCCGGCACCAACCTGATCCAGGCCGCCGAGGACGTGTTGAAGCTCCTCGGCCATAATATGGGCCCGCAAGAGGAAGCCGCAGAATAATGCTGAACAGTCTCGAAGATACTTCCCCGCGGCGAAGGCCGGGGCCCAGTTGGGCGCCGGTCGTGACGACGTACAGTCCTCCGTTACGTCGACCTCTCCAACTGGACCCCGGCCTTCGCCGGGGAACGGCACAAGGACCGACTGGACGCGCGCGGAGATCGCGGCGTTGTTCGACCTGCCGTTCGACGAACTCATGTACCGGGCGCAGACCGTGCACCGGGCGCATCATGCGGTGAGCGAGGTGCAGCTGTGCACATTGCTGTCGATCAAGACCGGCGGGTGCCCCGAGGATTGCGGCTATTGTTCGCAGTCGGCGAGCGCGGACACGCAGCTGAAGGCGGAAAAGCTGATGGACGTCGATGCCGTGCTCGCCGACGCCGCGCACGCCAAGGCGGCGGGATCGCAGCGGTTCTGCATGGGCGCGGCGTGGCGCAACCCGAAGCCGCGGGACATGCCGAAGGTCGTCGCGATGGTCGAGGGCGTGCGCGCGATGGGGCTCGAGACGTGCATGACGCTCGGGATGCTCGACGCGGACCAGGCGCGGCAGCTCGCCGATGCGGGGCTCGATTACTACAACCACAATATCGACACCTCGCCGGAGAATTACGGCAACGTGATCACCACGCGGACCTTCGAGGACCGGCTGGAGACGCTGGCCAATGTGCGCGATGCGGGCATCTCGGTGTGCTGCGGCGGGATCGTCGGGATGGGTGAGACGCGCGGCGACCGCGTCGGCTTCGTCCACGCGCTCGCCACGCTGCCGCGGCATCCCGAGAGCGTGCCGGTCAATGCGCTGGTGCCGGTCAAGGGGACGGTGCTCGGCAACATGCTCGCCGACACGCCGCTCGCCAAGATCGACGATATCGAGTTCGTGCGGACCGTCGCGGTCGCGCGGATCACGATGCCGCTGAGCATGGTGCGGCTGTCGGCGGGACGCGAGAGCATGTCCGAGGCGACCCAGGCGCTGTGTTTCATGGCGGGGGCGAATTCGATCTTCACCGGCGACACGCTGCTGACGACGGGCAATGCGGGCGACAGCGCGGATGCGGCGTTGCTGGCGAAGCTGGGGATGACGCCGATGACGGGTGCCGAACCGATGCGCGAGGCCAAGACATGCTGCTGATCGCACTCCTGGTCGCCGCCGCGCCGATGCAGTCGCAGGCGCAGATGACCCGGTCCGCGGGCAGCAGCTATGCGCAGGCGGACGCGGCGATGACCGCGCAGTGGAAGCGGACCTACGCCTATATGAAGCGGCGCGATGCGCAGGACACGTCGCGTGGCGGTGGCTTCGGGTTTGCGGGATCGCTGCTCGAAAGCCAGCGCGCGTGGCTGAAGTTCCGCGACACGCAATGCGTGATCGAGGGCGGGCAATATGCCGGCGGATCGGCGCAGGGGATGACGATCGCCGGCTGTCGCACCGGCCTGACCAAGGCACGGACCGCGCAGCTCAAATCGATGATGTGGTACCAGTAAATACACGTCCGCACCCGGCGCCAAGCCGGGGAGACGGCACAGTTTAGGGCGAGAGATGTTCAAGAAAATCCTGGTCGCCAATCGCGGCGAGATCGCATGCCGCGTGATGCGCACCGCCAAGGCGATGGGGATCAAGACCGTCGCGGTCTATTCCGACGCCGATGTGCGCAGCCCGCACGTGCTGATGGCGGACGAGAGCGTGCGGCTGGGGCCAGCGCCCGCGGCGGAAAGCTATCTCAAGGCCGAGCTGATCCTGCTGGCGGCCAAGGAGACGGGCGCGGACTGTATCCATCCGGGTTACGGCTTCCTGTCCGAGCGCGAGAGCTTCGCGCGGGCGTGTGCCGAGGCGGGGATCGCGTTCGTCGGGCCGCCGCCCGCTGCGATCGCGGCGATGGGCGACAAGATCGAATCGAAGAAGCTCGCCAAGGCGGCGGGCGTCAACGTCGTGCCGGGCTATCTGGGCGAGATCGCGGATACCGACGAGGCGGTGCGGATCGCGGGCTACATCGGCTATCCGGTGATGATGAAGGCGTCGGCGGGCGGCGGCGGCAAGGGCATGCGGCTCGCGTATAGCGAGCAGGACGTCCGCGAGGGCTTCGAGGCGACCAAGCGCGAGGGGCTGGCGTCGTTCGGCGACGACCGCGTGTTCATCGAGAAGTTCATCGAAAGCCCGCGGCATATCGAGATCCAGCTGATCGGCGACCAGCATGGCAACATCGTCTATCTCAACGAGCGCGAATGCTCGATCCAGCGGCGGCACCAGAAGGTCGTCGAGGAAGCCCCGTCGCCGTTCGTGACGCCGAAGATGCGCAAAGCGATGGGCGAGCAGGCGGTCGCGCTGGCGCGGGCGGTGGGCTATTATTCTGCCGGGACAGTCGAGCTGATCGTGTCGGGCGCGGACACGAGCGGCGAGGGATTCTACTTCCTCGAGATGAACACGCGGCTCCAGGTCGAGCATCCGGTGACCGAGGAGATTACCGGGCTCGATCTGGTCGAGCTGATGATCCGCGTCGCGGCGGGCGAGCCGCTGGGGTTCGCGCAGGACGAGGTGAAGCTGAACGGCTGGTCGATCGAGAACCGGGTCTATGCGGAGGATCCGTATCGCGGGTTCCTGCCGAGCATCGGGCGGCTGGTGCGGTATAATCCGCCTCTCCCGTTCGCCCTGAGCGAGGGTGCTTCGACTTCGCTCAGCACGAACGGGGGAGGGGATGTGGATTCCGCCGAACCCCGCGTCCGTGTCGACGATGGCGTGCGCGAGGGGGGCGAGGTCAGCATGTTCTATGACCCGATGATCGCCAAGTTGATCACCTGGGCGCCGACGCGCGAGGGGGCGGTCGCGGCGCAGATCGCGGCGCTCGACGCGTTCGAGCTCGAGGGGCCGGGGAACAACATCGATTTCCTGTCGGCGATCATGCAGCATCCGCGCTTCCAGTCGGGGGCGCTGACGACCGGGTTCATCGCCGAGGAATATCCCGACGGGTTCCACGGCGCGCCCGCGGATGCGGCGTTGCTGACGACGCTGGCCGCGGTTGCCGCCTTTGCCGCGACGGCAGAAGCCGACCGCGCGCGGCGGATCGACGGGCAGCTCGGGCGGCGGTTGCGGCCGCCTGCGGACTGGGTGGTGACGATCGGCGGGACCGATCACCGCGTGCGCGTGTCGACCGACGGGATTTCGGTCGATGGCGAAGCGCTCGACCTGTCGCTCGAATATACGCCGGGGGACCGGATGGTGATGGTCGAGGGCGACGAGCATCTGACGATCCGGATCGCGAAGGCGCGTGCCGGGTTCAGGCTGACGACGCGCGGCGCGAGCCATGTCGCGCGCGTGCTGCCCGCGCGGGTCGCGCCCTATGCCGCGCACCTGATCGAGAAGGTCGCGCCCGATCTGTCGAAATTCCTGATCTGCCCGATGCCGGGGCTGCTGGTGCGGCTCGACGTCGCGGCGGGGGACCGGGTCGAGGCGGGGCAGGCGCTCGCGGTGGTCGAGGCGATGAAGATGGAGAATATCCTGCGCGCGGAGAAGACCGGCGTGGTGAAGTCGGTATCGGCCGCGGCGGGGGACAGCTTGGCGGTGGATCAGGTGATTTTGGAGCTGGAATAGGCTTGAGCCCTTGTGTCCCCGCGGAGGCGGGGACCCAGACTGGGCTCCCGCCTGCGCGGGAGAACATGGGGTCCACCACCCCGGCGGAGGCCGGGGTCCAGTTGGGGGATGTGGCTAGGCTAGCGCTGCGCGTCGTTACTCGAGCCTTCCCACCTGGGCCCCGGCTCGCCGGGGTGGTGTGTAGGGAGGGCGGGCCATGGCGGCGGGCTCTCCCGTTTTTGGCTGTGACGCTGTAGAGCCGGGCGGATGATCGTTCCCCGCTATTTCGCCGCGTTGCTGTTGCTCGTGTCCGCTGTGCCTGCGTCGCGCAGGACGAGGCGAGGGTGGCGTCGGTGGCGGCGGGGCTGACGCGGGCGTCGGCGGAGTTGCAGGCGGTCGACGATGCGGCGGTCGAGGCGCGTGACGATGCGGCGCGGCAGGCTTTGCGGGCGCGGGCGGAGGCGGTGCAGGCGACCGCAGCGGAGGCGGTGCGCGTGCTGACGCCCGAAATGGCGCTGGTCCAGGCGCGGGTGACCGAGCTGGGCGGCGGCGACGCCGGGGGTGGTCGAGGCGCCCGAGATCCGCCAGCAGCGCCGGTTGCTCGCGCAGAGCCAGTCGGCGATCGATTCGGCGATCAAGCGCGCGCGGCTGATCGGGGTCGAGGCCAAGCAGCAGATCGACGATATCGGTGCGGCCGAGGCGGAGGAGCTGGGCCAGCAATTGTCCGAGCGCAGCGCGTCGCCGCTGTCGCCGACGCTGTGGACCGCGATCGTCGATCACCTGCCGCGCGACACCGCGCGGCTGAACCGGTTCGCGGCGACCGGCGTGCGCCAGTTCGTCCAGCGGTTCGACATGCAGGCGGCGATCATCGCGCTGACCGGGCTGCTCGCCGCACTGGTGCTGCTCGTGCCGGTGCGCGGTGCGCTCCACCGGCTGGGGCGCGGCTATGCGACCGATCATGCGCCGGGGGGGCGGATCCGGCGGTCCGCCTATGCGCTGTGGCTGGTGGTGATCGGCACGATGTTGCCCGGATTCGCCGCGCTGGCGTTCGTCCAGTCGCTGCGCTGGTCCGCCCTGCTGTCGCCCGCGTTCGACCAGATCGCGGCGCGTTTCGTCGGATTGTCGTTCTTTGCGGCCTTCCTGTCGGCGTTGGGCGGCGCGTTGCTGTTGCGCGCGCAGCCGAGCTGGCGGCTGTTGCCGATCGGCGACAGCGCGGCGCAGACGCTGCGCCCCTTCACCTGGGCGGCGGCGGGGTTGGTGTTCTTCGGCCAGCTGCTGATCACGGCCAACGCGCTGGTCGGTGCGAGTGCGGCGGCGTCGACCGCGGCGAACGCGCTGATCGCGCTGCTCCATCTGGCGCTGATCGCCGGCGTGCTGGTCGCGCTCGGGCGGCTGAGGGCGGCGGCCCAGCCCGATCCCGAGAAGCCCGCCCGCAACAGCCTGCTCGCGATCGTCGCGCTGGTCGTGTGGCTGGCGGTGCTGGTCGCGTTCGTCGCCACGCTGACCGGATACGTCAATTTCGCGCTGAAGACTGCGCAGTGGATGGTGTGGGGGGCGATCGTCGGCGCGACGCTGTACCTGATGATGACCTTCACCGACGACGCCTGCCGCGCCGCGCTGTCGAGCAACAACCGGATCGGCCGGAGCGCGAACAGCGGCTTCGGGGTCGGCAACCGGACGGTCGACCAGATCGGCGTCCTGCTGTCGGCGGTGCTGCGGCTGATGCTGATCATGCTGGCGTTCGGCGCGGTGATGGCGCCGTTCGGGGCGGGCGTGACGTCGGTGTTCGAGCTGTTCGGGACGCTTGCGGGCGGGATCACGGTCGGCGAGATCACGATATCGCCGGGCGCGGTGCTGCGCTCGATCGCGGTGCTGTTCGTTGCGCTGGCGATCATGCGCGGGCTGCAGCACTGGCTGGTCAACAGTTACCTGCCGACGACCGCGATGGATGCGGGCGCACAGAATTCGGTGACGATGGTCGCGCGCTATGCGGGGATCATCGCCGCGGTGCTGTGGGCGCTCGCCGCGCTCGGCATCGGGATGGAGAAGCTGGCGGTGGTGCTGGGTGCGCTGTCGGTGGGCATCGGCTTCGGCCTGCAGGCGATCACGCAGAATTTCGTGTCGGGGCTGATCCTGCTCGCCGAGCGGCCGGTCAAGATCGGCGACTGGGTGCGGATCGGCAACCAGGAGGGCGACGTCAAGCGGATCAACGTGCGGTCGACCGAGATCCAGGTCGCCGACCGATCGACGCTGATCGTCCCCAATTCGGAGCTGATCACCAAGACGATCCAGAACATGACGCTGGCCGCGCCGATCGGGCGGATCCAGCTGCAATTCTCGGTGCCGATCGAGAGCGATCTCGACGCGGTGCGGACGATGCTGTTCACCGCCTTTGCCGACCAGAGCGAGGTGCTCGACGATCCCGAGGTGAAGGTGTTCATCGATTCCGTCGATGGTGGCCGCGCGAAGCTCAACTGCTTTGCCTATGTCGCGAGCCCGCGCGACGCCTATCCGGTGCGCAGCGCGCTGCTGTTCACGCTGCTGCGCCAGTTCCGCGAGGCGGGGATCGATCTGGGCGCGACGACGACGCGGATGGAGCTGATCGGGACGCCGCCCGCCGTCGGGGCCGCCGGGATCATGGCCGGACCGACCGACGCGGCGCGGTGAAGCGGCATAATCCTGCGACAATTGGCCCCTAGGTGCCGGGGTCAGGTCGATGGGATGTCAGGGTTATGCGTACACTGGGTTTGATGCTGGCGGTGAGCCTGCCGGCGATGGCGGCGGCGCAACAGGCGCCCGCGCCGGTGCCGGCGACAGAGGCGCGCAGACGGACGGTTCCGCAGCCGAGCCGGAGGATAGCGTCGAGGGCGAGGAGATCGTCGTCACCGGATCGCGCAAGCTGCCCGGATCGGTGGTCGGCGACATTCCGCCCGACCAGACGCTCGGCCAGGCGGACATCCGCTCCTACGGCGTCAGCTCGGTGTCCGACCTGCTTGCCGAACTCAGCCCGCAGACGACGAGCGGGCGCGGCAGCGGGGGCGCGCCGGTGGTGCTGCTCAACGGGCGGCGCATCTCGAGCTTTTCCGAAATCCGCGACATCCCGACCGAGGCGATCCAGCGCGTCGAGATCCTGCCCGAGGAGGTCGCGCTGAAATATGGCTATCGCGCGGACCAGAAGGTCGTGAACTTCGTGCTGCGCCGCCGCTTTCGCGCGGTGACCGCGGAGGCGATCGACCGGATGCCGACCGAGGGAGGGACGAACACGCCGCAGGCCAAGCTCGACCTGCTGACGATCGCGCGCGACCGGCGGGTCAACCTGCATGCCGAATATACGACGAGTTCGGCGCTGACCGAGGCCGAGCGCGACATCGTGCCGATCGCCGGGGGCAACGGCAGCGGGGCGGTGGGAGCGGGCGGCGCGGTTGTCGATCCGACGCCGTTCCGCACACTGCAGGGCCAGACGAGCACCTTCACCGCGAACAGCGTCTATGCGCGCAACATCTTCGGCAATGTCGGCGCGACGATCAACGGACGGCTCGAATCGACCGACAGCCGCAGCCTGAACGGCCTGCCCGTCGCGGCGCTGACGCTGGCGGACGGCAGCGTGATCAACCGTGCGCTCGACGATCCGGGTTTCCTGCCGCTGGCGCAGCGCGCGTCGTCGATCGCGGCGCATCTGGGCACGACGCTGAACGGCGATGTCGGCACGTGGCGCTGGACGGTGACGGGCAATTACGATCGCAGCGACACGCAGACCTTTACCGATACCGGCGTCGATGCGGGCGCGTTCAATGCGCGGCTGGCGGCGGGCGATCCGACCGCGGTGCCGCTGGGCGCGCTGACCGCGGCGGATATCGGTGCGGCGGCGGGCAACCGCGCCTATGCGACGCAGAGCATCGGCGGGATCGACGCGGTCGCCAATGGCCGGCTGTTCGCGCTGCCCGCGGGCGACGTGTCGACGACGCTCAAGCTGGGCGCGGAGACCGCCGATTTCGACAGCCGGTCGGATCGCGGCGGGTTCGCGCAGCGCGGACAGGTGGCACGCGACACGGTCAACGGCCAGGTCAATGTCGACCTGCCGATCGCGAGCCGGTCGAAGGACGTGCTGCCGTTCCTCGGCACGCTGTCGGCGAACTTCAACCTGGCGCAGGATCATTTGTCGGATTTCGGCACGCTGACCACGCTCGGTTACGGCGCGAACTGGGCGCCGATCCCGGCGGTGCGGCTGATCGCGTCGGTGACCGACACCGACCAGGCGCCGACCGCACAGCAGCTGGGCAATCCGTCGATCACGACGCCCAATGTCCGCGTGTTCGATTATGTCCAGGGCACGACCGCGACCGTCACCACGATCAGCGGCGGCAATCCCGGGCTGAGCGCGGACAATAACCGCGTGACCAAGCTGGGGCTGACGGTGAAGCCCTGGGCGGGGCGCGAGGTGACGCTGACCGCCAATTATGTCGACAGCCGGACCGACAATCCGATCGCCGCCTTCCCGGCCGCGACCGCGGCGATCGAGGCGGCGTTCCCCGACCGGTTCGTCCGCGACGCGACGGGCGCGCTGTTGCAGGTCGACCGGCGGCCGATCAATTTCGCGCGCAGCGAACGCTCCGAACTGCGCTGGGGGATCAATTTCTCCGCGCCGCTGAAGTCGAAGATCCAGCGCGAGCTCGAGGCGTTTCGCGCGGGGACGGGGCCCAATCCGTTTGCCGGGATGCAGCCGCCGGGCGGCGGGCGGCCTCGGGGTGAAGGACCGCGGGGCGAAGGCGCCGGGCCGGGTGGA
>NZ_JRVI01000120.1:0-3278 GCF_000783375.1 Sphingomonas sp. Ant20 | reverse complement strand
GGAGCGCCGACGCCTCGGTCGCGGGCAGCTGGTCGATGCCGCTGGCGGGCACCTGGAACAGGCCGCGCGCGTCAGCGCGGCTCCCCGCCGCGTTGCTCGCGCTCCATTTGGCGAGCCACGGCGACAGCAACAGCCCCAGCGTCACTGGCGCCAGCCACAGCGCGGTGATCGGAACGGCGGGCGAGATCAGGAGCAGGGCGACCCCCGCCGCCAGATGCCAGCGATAGCGCGGCACGACATCCGCGATCGACAGCCCGTCGCGATCCCTGTTCTGCGGGCTCCAGCCCGAGGGCTGGCCGCGGAAGATGCTGATCAGGTCCATCGTCTGCGTCAGCATGATGACCGGCGCGGACAGCATCGACAGCGGGATCTCGGCAATGGCTGACGCGATGATCGCCCGCGCCCCCCCGAACGCCGCGCGCCGGCTCCGGTCGGACACCGCCCAGATGATCCCGAGCAATTTGGGGCCGAACAGCAGGATGACCGTCAGCGCCAGCACGCGCGCCGAGGTCGTCGCCTCGACCAGCTTGCTTTCGCCGGCAAAGGCCTGCGCGATGGTCGTCAGGATCAGGACCAGCCAGGCGGGCGACGTCATGTACGCCGACGCCCCGATCGCGAGCTGCAGCCGGTTGACCGGATGGAACCCGTCCGACCCGAGCAGCTTCAGATGCTGGATATTGCCCTGCGCCCAGCGCCGGTCGCGCACCGCCATGTCGATCAGCGTCGGGGGAAACTCCTCATAGCTGTCGTCGATCATGATCAGGTGGACCGCCCAGCCGCGCCGCCGCAGCAAGGCGGCCTCGACCATGTCGTGGCTCATGATCGCGCCGCCGAACGGCGGGCCGCCAGGCAGCACGGGCAGGCCGCAGCTTTCGGCAAAGGCCCGGGTGCGGATGATCGCATTATGCCCCCAGAAGCTCGCCTCCGACCCCGATCACCAGACCAGACCGGCGGTCGAGATCGGGCCGTAGAGCCGGCTGTTGAACTGCATCCAGCGCTGGAACAGCGTGGTCGCGCCGCGGATCGTCGGCACCGTCTGCAACAGGCCGACCGAGGGGCGGCGCTCCATCACCTGCGCCATGCCGATCATCGCGTCGCCGCTCATCAGGCTGTCCGCGTCGAGCACCAGCATGTGATCATAGCCGCCGCCGAAGCGCCGGACCCAGTCGGCGACATTGCCCGGCTTGCGCGCGACATTGTCGGTCCGGCGGCGATAATAGAGCGGGACGCGCGATCCAGGTGCGAGCACCTCCCAGGCCGCGACCTCCT
This sequence comes from Sphingomonas sp. Ant20, assembly GCF_000783375.1. NCBI lineage: Bacteria > Pseudomonadati > Pseudomonadota > Alphaproteobacteria > Sphingomonadales > Sphingomonadaceae > Sphingomonas > Sphingomonas sp. Ant20. Next base: position 2,009 of record NZ_JRVI01000120.1, on the reverse strand, counting down.
GTGCGCCCGACTCTTCGCCCGAATCGCTCAGCACGAAGAAGGCGAAGCTCCCCGCCTCGCCCGCAGCCTCGATCGCGTGCATCATCCGCGCGATCCGGCCAAATACCGCGTCGACATCCTCGTTATGGACCGGGATCAGCACCGCGGTCTGCCCGGTCAGCGGCTGGCGGTTCTGCGGCACCGGCACGAAGCCGGGATGCATCCGCGTCATCAGCAGGACGAACCCGATCAGCGCGTTGAGAAACCCGAACGCGATCCACGCGAAGAGCGGGAAGAACAGCACGAGCAGCGCGACGTCCCACAGATCGATGCCGTCGCCGAGCAGCGAATCCTGGACCGCCGCGGAGGCGGTGGTGGCGAGCAGCATCGTCAGCAGGAACAGGAGCAGTCGCCGCGACGACATGCCCTCGGGCGAGGTCAGCGTGTCCGAGCCGTTCGACGGTCCGGCCAGCGGGTCGGGCGTCGGCCCGCCGCCGGTGCCGCGCGCCCGGAAATTCTGCAGCGGCATGTCGATCGGGACGTCGGCGGGCAATCGTGCCGGAAGTGCGGGATGACCGGGGCGGCCCGGGCTGTCCACGGTCATGGCTCAACCCACCTGCGTCAGCACGGTTTCGCTGAGCGACTGCCGCCGCGCTTCAGGAACAGCCGGACATCGGCCAGGACGCCGCGTTCGGGGGCGACATCGAGCGTGACGCGCCAGCGGTTCGGCTGGCCGACGACCGGATAGGCGGCGCTAGCGAGGACCCGGCCACGGCTGACATCGGCCTGCACCGTCACCCCGCTCGACCGGTCGAGACCGGCGAGCGTCGCACCGACGAAATCGACGACGACCTTCCGCGCGCCCGGCGTCGCTCGGCGCCCGGCCGGCCGGCCGAGCCACGCCAGTTCTCGACCGCATGCGCGGCCTGCGCGACCGACGGATCGCGCGACGACCAGGTCAGGCGATAGTCGAACTGCATCGTCTTGCCAGCGGTCGCCGGCGCGGCGGGCACCCAGAAGGCGGCGATATTGTCGACCGTCTCGCTCGCGGTCGGGAAGGCGTACAGCGTCACCGCGCCCTTGCCCCAATCGCCCTTCGGCTCGATCCACAGGTTCGCGCGGCGATCGTAGAAGGCGCCGTCGTCCTGGTAATGATCGAACGCCCGGTCACGCTGGATCAGGCCGAAACCGCGCGGATTGTCATCCTGGAAGCTGTCGAGCGTGGGGGTCGCGGGATTGGCGAGCGGACGCCAGATCCGCTCGCCGGCACCGGTCGCCATCGCCAGCCCGTCCGAATCATGGATTTCGGGGCGCCAGTCGATCGCCGCGGCGCGATTGCCCTCGCCATACCAGAACATGCTCGTCGCCGGCGCGATGCCGAGCCGCGCGACGTCCTTGCGCAGCGTGATCGTCGACGAGACATCCTGGACGACGCCGCCATCGGTCCCGTCGGTGTACCGGCACACGAAGCGGTACGCACCGGTCACGCTGGGCCCGTCGAGAAGGGCATAGACGGTATAGCTCTGCGCGCCCGTCGCCTCGATCCAGAAGGCGGTGAAGGCGGGAAATTCCTCCTTGCCGTCGATCCCCGTGTCGATCGCGATACCGCGCGCGGACAGGCCATATTGATCCTGAGAACCGGCGGTGCGGAAGTAAGAGGCGCCGATGAACGCCATCCAGTCGCTCTTGCCGTCGCTCGACACCGCGCGGAAGCCGGCGATGCCGAGGGCGGCGTGATGCCCGGATTCGGTCTTGAAGAGATCCGCGGCGAAGTCGACCGCGCGCGCCTGCCCGCGTTCGACGACATGGATCGCGACAGGGGTCGGCGCATAACGGCCGAGCGGGAACAAGCGGATGCCGCCCGCCAGCGTCCGTTCGGGCTTGTAGCTGATCGACCCTACCGCATCATAATCGATCGCCTCCGCCGCCGCGACCTTGGCCGGTGCGCGGTAGGGCGCGCGCGCCAGCGCCGCGGCGCGCTGCTGCAGAGCCTCCCAGGAAAACGACTCGGGCTTGCCCAGCGCGGGGGG
>NZ_JRVI01000012.1:0-67359 GCF_000783375.1 Sphingomonas sp. Ant20 | reverse complement strand
CCCTGGTGGCTATAGCGTCGGTGTCCCACCCGATCCCATTCCGAACTCGGCCGTGAAACCCGCCTGCGCCAATGGTACTATCGCTCAAGCGATGGAAGAGTAGGTCGTCGCCAGGCATTGAAGCCCGTGCGACATGCATCACACGATATCTAAACCCATTCACAATCTCATCTACCCTTACGTCCCTAACCGGACCGTCGCGGGGTGGAGCAGCCCGGTAGCTCGTCAGGCTCATAACCTGAAGGTCACAGGTTCAAATCCTGTCCCCGCAACCAACGGTATCACAAAAGCCCCAGGCCCCTCGGCCCGGGGCTTTTGTGCGTTTGGCGCACATGCTTCTTCGGCGAACGCCAGCATCCGGTACAGGTCACCGTGGAGCTGGATGGGGCGGCGTTTGCCGCCACGCGCGCTGCCTGGCTGCACCACGATCTTCTCGATAAGTGGGCGGATCGTGTTCCGCGCTGAGGCGCCGTCGTCGGACACCAAATGCAAATCGAGATCGACGATGGCCCGGACATAAAGAGCTTCATAGTTCGCCGGTAAGCGCACAATCTGTGAAGCGGGGGTGTCGTGAAGTGTCTTTTCGAGGCGCTCCTCGTCTCCCTCAAGCGCCTTCAACCGGCTCACCAGCGAGCGAGGGGCGTCAACATCCCGTTCGATGCTGGCTACGAGCTTTGCGATCCGTGCGCGGGTGTCGTGAAGCTGATGCTCCGTGGCGGCACGGTCGGCATTTCCACGCGCGCTAGCTGACGCAAGTTCCTGCTGCAGCGCTACCGCGAACCGGCCGATGATCTGAGGAGTCAGTAGACGATCCCGGATGCCGGCAAGCGCGCGCGTCTCCAACTCGGTGGTCGTGATGGACCCGTTGTCGCATCCCCCCGTGCGGTGCCCCTTGCAGCGCCACCGGCCGGCGCCGGTAGCGAGAAAAGGCGCGCCGCAGGCGCCGCAGGTCACAAGACCGGACAGGAGGTGGGCAGGGCGCTTCGCGCCGCTCAGGCGATTGCCGGTCAGCTTGAATTTCGCGTCGCGCGCGCTGCGTGCTTCGGCCTGCCGCACCTTCACCTGTTCCCACAGCGGCTGGTCGATGATCCGCAGGCCCGGCTCGTCGCGGGTGATCCACTCGGCTTCCGGGTTGAGGCGCGGCTGCCGGCGGAAGCCGCGCTGTTCGTTGGGTACCTCTACCCAGGTGCGCCGGTTGAAGACCCGCCGGCCAATATACAGCTCATTATTCAGGATGCCCTCGCCAAGGGCCGGATCACCCGACAGGGTCGTCGGGTTCCAGATGCCGGCATTGTACCGGCCGCGCTCACGCGCGCGCGGAGACGGTACGCCCTCCGCATTGAGGATGGCGCAAACCTGCTTGAGGCTGTGGCCGGCGGCATAGAGCTGGAAGATGCGCCGGACGAGGTCAGCCTGCTCCTCGTCGATCGCCAGCCGGTCGCGCTCACCACCTTGCGCATCGTCGCCGATGATCTCGCGCCGATAGCCCAGCACGCGTCCGCCGGTAGCGCCGCCGCGCATCGCCTTGCCTTTCAACCCCCTCCTGGTCGTGTAGGCGATGCGCATGCGCTGCTGCTCGCCAATGATGCCCTTGAACGCCATCACGAGATCGTCGATCCTGCCGGCGACTACCGTGTGCACCGCCACCCGGTGCAAACGAAACAGCTTCACCATGTACATGAGATGCTCGGCGTCGCGGCTCAGCCGGTCGACATCCTCGATGATGAGGACGCCGACCCGGCCGCTGGCGACCTCTGCCAGCATATCGCGCAGACCGGGCCGTTCCATCGTTGCGCCGGTGATGCCGTCATCACCGTGAAAGGCGATCAGTTCCAGCTCGTGGCGTTCAGCATAGCGTTCGGCGAACACGCGCTGGTCGGCGACCGAGGCGGTACGGTCGTCCGGATCGTCGAAGCTTTTGCGGCCATAGGCAACGGCGGTCTGGGTCATCGGTGAGGGACTTTCGGAAGGCGGATGCTTCAAGAGTGCGAATCGACTGGACCAGATTCAAGCGGGGCGTGAGCTGCGTCCGGTCGTGTCAGGTCCGGCTTCATCATCGGCGTCGAGCAGCAGTGCCCGGGCCAGCCGTTTTGCCAGCAGGGTGAGAATGGCGTCATCGACGGGCGCAAGATCGACAGCGGCACGATCCGGCGCTGCCGGCGCGGTGCGGTGTTCGGACGAGGCGGTGGTATCGACCATATCGGGGTGGTAGGAACCCAGGTACTGGCACCTGCAAAAACCCGACATTGCGCTGTCGGATATTTTGCGGTGGCAGTATATCGGCCGTCATGACCGTACGACGTCAGCCCAGTCGCCTGCTGCTGCCCAAAGGGTCTGGTCGGCTGCGTAGCGATCTTGGCGCCTTTCTGAAGCGTCGCCGCCAGGGCAGGCTCGACAGCGAGCCGTTCGGCACACAGGCGCAGATCGCCAGGCGCGTTGGCATCACGCGGCAGACACTGTCGGAGATCGAGCGTGGCGCCGCCTGGCCTGGTCCGGCCACGCTCGACGCCCTGCTCGACATCCTCGACCTTGGCTGGGAACACGTCGCCCATCCGATCGCTTCGGGGGGCGATCCGCTTACCTTCGTCAACGATATGCCCGGGGGCGGGCGGCTGGCCGAGATGCCGGCCGGCTCGGCGCCCGCTTGTCACCGCACCTTTCTCGAGGGTCCAAGGGGCAATCAGATCATCGCGTTCGGCGAGGCGATCAGGGAGGCTCGGGCGGGCAGGGGGCTGACGCTGGTAGAGGCGGCCACTGCGGCCGGCATTTCTGCCGCACTCCTCTCACGCCTCGAGCGCGGTCAGCTCGCGAGGTCGGGCGTCTTTCGGTTTGACGATGCCGGTGACGGGAGCGGCGTGCCCACCCTCGTCATCACCAATCGCTGGCTTGCGCAATGGTGGTCGGCCGCCACAGGGGCATGATGGGCAGCAATGTGATAGCCTGTCGGGCTGGGCATCGCATAAACGGGAAGGGTGATATTATGGAGGAGGCGTTCACACCGCTCGGCAAAGGTCTGCTTGCCGACCTCGTCGCCGCCACGACGCCGCTGCGGCCATTCGACGCGGACGGCGATCGGCAGCGTGGTGCGTGTCCTTTTCACGCCGATCCCACGGAAAGTCTCTATGTCACAAGCTGGGTCTGGCACTGCTTTGCCTGCCACAGCGGCGGCGACGCCGTTCGATGGATCATGCGAAGTGACGGTGTCGATCGAAACGAGGCCATTGTCGTACTGCAGCGGCACGTTGATTTCCACCGATAGCGCCGCAGTCGATGGGGCGGCGCTCAACTTAGGCGATCCAGTGAATGCAGAAGGGCCGTTCCTGGTGGAAAGCCGCCGGTCCGCTTTCGGGCGCCGCGAAACGCTAAGTTGCCGTCCGTTCAGGCTGAACGTTCGAATGCCTGTGGATGGAGGGTCACAGCCTAGGGTCAGGACTTCTGTGGTTGCCGCCCAAAGTGCAAGATGGTTTGACCTGAGTTTGCGTATGATCGAGTGCGCTCTTCTGTCAGGCCTATTACTGCGGCATTTCAGAAGCCGCTGGCCGGTATGGTGATCCGCGGATCAGGTCCAAATCTGAGTTCCGAGCTTTATGGCTCGCAGATATACGCTGGTTTTCCTGATCCAGATCTGTTCGATCATTTTGCCCATTCGGGTCGTCGCCTTCTCACACCCCCCTTTATCCGGCGATAGGCAGCTGCGGCATGATGATCATGCTGCAGCTGTCAGCACCGAATTCCTGTAGTTCTCGTTTTTCGTGAGCAATGCCCAAATTGTTCGAGCCATCTTGTTCGCTAACGCGATCGCCACAAGCATCCTCGGCTTCCGCGCTGCCAAGCCAGCCAGCCAGGAACCGTCGGGAATCGATTGCGCCCGAGCCAGTTCAGGCGCGACATCGCTCCGATAATCAGAAGTTTGCGAATATCGCCTTGCCCTGCCTTGGAAATTCGGCCTAGCCGTTCTTTACCTCCGGAAGAGAATTGGCGGGGAACAAGGCCAAGCCATGCAGCAAAGTCACGGCCGGATCGAAAACTCTCCATCGGTGGAGCAAAGGCTTCGACTGCCAAAGCGGTCATTGGACCAACCCCAGGTATTGTCTGCAAACGCCGCGCTGTATCGCCTTCTGCTGCGAGGTCTTTTATCTTTGCCGTACGGGCATCGATGCGGACTGTCTGTTCAGCGATTTGCTTCATCAAGTCGCGTGATTCCTCGCGCATGAGTTCGGGCAGGTCGCAGTTTGGCGCCGTTAGTATGTCTTCGATTTTAGTAAGCCAGCGAATTCCCTGAGGTACGACATGACCGTATTCATAAAGACATGCGCGAAGTGCGTTGATTAACTCCGTACGCTGGCGAACGAGCCGTTCCCGGCCGCGAAATAAAATGGCCCTACTTTGCTGTTCTTCGGACTTTGGCTCAACGAAGCGCATCTCAGGGCGTTGGGCAGCAATGACGATGGCCTCGGCATCTGCCGCATCGTTCTTTTGACGCTCTACAAACGGCTTCACGTAATGCGGGGCGATCAGTCTGACCTTATGCCCAAGCCGACTTATCTCGCGAGCCCAGTAATGCGCGCTGCCGCAAGCTTCCATAACGACCACGGCGGGAGCTGTTTGGCCTAAACTCCGCAAAGCCCTGCCGCGACAGCTTTTTCCGATACATCGGTTGCCCCGACATCGACGTGGCGTGAAGCTGAAAAACCGACTTTGCCAGGTCCACTCCGATCATCGTATCCGTAGTCACGATTGCCGTCCTTTCCGCTAAGTGATTCAACCTCGCTAATTTGGCACATTCCGATGCCGTCTGGGGAGGGCGGCAACCACCCCATCTCGTTGATCATAGCCAGAAGATGACGGTGGCGGCGAGGGCCACAGCGGAGAAGAAGACGGTCGGGCATCGATCGTAGCGGGTGGCAACGCGGCGCCAGTCCTTCAGGCGACCGAACATAATCTCGATACGGCTCCGGCTTCGGTAGCGGCGCTTGTCGTATTTGACGGGCATGATCCGGGATTTTCGGCCGGGAATGCAGGGCGTTATGCCCTTTGCCTGAAGGGCGTCCCTGTACCAGTCTGCGTCGTAGCCGCGGTCGCCCAGCATCCACTGCGCCGGGGGGTAGATCGTCGAGTAGCGCGGCAGCGCCGGTGTAGTCGCTGACCTGACCAGCCGTCATGAAGAAGCTGAGCGGTCTACCTTCTGCATCGGTGACGGCGTGCAGCTTGGTGTTCATGCCCCCTTTGGTGCGTCCGATCAGGCGCCCAAGGCCCCCTTTTTAACCCGCAGGCTCGATGCCGTGCGGTGTGCTTTTAGGTAAGTCGCGTCGATCATGATCGTCTTAGGCGTGGCGCTCGCGGCAGCCAGCCCCTCCATTATGCGGACGAAGACACCCCTTTCGCCCCACCGCTTCCACCGGTTGTAGAGCGTCTTGTGGGGGCCATACTCCTTGGGTGCATCGCACCAGCGCAGTCCGTTGCGGTTGACGAAAACGATGCCGCTCAACACCCGCCGATCATCAACTCGGGGCTTGCCGTGGCTCTTTGGGAAATATGGCTCGAGCCGCGCCATCTGCTCGTTGGTCAGCCAGTACAGGTCGCTCATGCGCGGTCTCCTCACGGAGCCTGAATCAGATCGTGCCTCTCAGATCAATGGGTCCTGACCCTAGAACCGATATGTTTCTTTAGTGGGACACGGCAGGAAGCATCCGCTCGCCAAGTTGATCTCCATGCCAACGCTGATGATACCCGCCTTGAGACGCCGTACACGCCGGATTCTATTTAACTACGCGTCTGCTCGAGACCGCGCTTACCTCTAACGCTATTGGGCGAAAGCGGCCCGATCGGTTAAGCGCCGACCGCCCTCACGCCCCTGTCGGAAAACACGACCTTTCCGACAGGGCTATCGAACGACCTCAGGACCTCGGGGTAAAGCGAGAACACTGATAATTTTGAGGGTCGGAAAACGGTATGTTTGCGGCAGGCTAGGATTGTCGTAGTGCCTAGTAGCCTGTCCGCAATCTCCTTTTTGCCGCACAGTTGTCATTACGACCGGGTTTTCCACACATTTGACTAAGGTATGACGATCATGGGAAGAATTACGGCCCGACCACTTTAGGGGCGCTCAGATTGCGTGAGTAGCCGTTTGTTCAACTCGAATTGCGGGCGTACGCGCCCGTATTTAGGCTATCAATGCCCATAAATCGCCGATCCCGTAGCAGACAATATGACAGTGGCCTCTGAGACCTGTGAGTCGACGCCGAAAGTGGAACCCCGGTAGATCTTTGCCAAGTTATTGAGTCGGCGTCGAAGCTTTGCAGGGCCCGGTGTTGCAAGTACTGCCGATCGGCACTCCTATCAGGAAAGCCGTTTTTATCATTTGTGCTCCGGCGTATTTATGTCGGTACTGACGGCCTATACTTTTGGAATGCTTTAGATTTGGTTGTACTTACGTGAGCGTAGGAATGCGGTAGATGAACCACAGCCGCCAATGGTTTTCATTCATCTATGCCATCAAGCATTCTTAATCAGACTTTAACCATCTATGGGGCAAGCATGCGGGGCCGTAAGGGATGATACTAAATGATGGATAACCTTCTAATAACGACGTTCGCCGAATCGGATAAGGTAGCGAATGCGGCTGATGAAATAGAGAAAGCTGTCTGGTCCCGTATGGGATTTCTAAACTTCTCAGAGGCGTTCGTTCATTACTTTGATCTGATGGAGCGATATCCGGAATATCAAATTGCCGTCATCGATCGTGATCGTGACTATGTTGTGGCAACTGGCAACCTCATCCCGATGTTTTACGACGATCCGTCTAACTTGCCGGAGCGTGGCTGGGATTGGGCGCTTCAGTGCGCTGCCGAAACGACTAGCTGTGCACCGAACATGGTGGTGGGCCTATCTGTTTCCGTACCGGACGCACATCGTAATCGTGGGTTGGCCCGCGTGGTGCTCGGTGCGATGCGCAACCTTGTAGAGAGCAAGGGCCTTGGCAAGCCGTTTCTCCCAGTGCGGCCGACCATGCTCGAGCAGCATCTCGATATGGATATCGCGGACTACGCGATATTGCGGCGGGATGATGGTCGGCTCTACGATCCATGGTTGCGAAGTCATGAGAGGGCGGGGGGGCGCATGGTCAGTCTTTGCCGCAAATCCATGGTCATCGAGAAACCGGTCGGTTTTTGGGAGGCGTGGTCGGGTCAGCTTTACGAACGGTCCGGGAACTACCCTATCGCGGGCGGGCTGGCGCCTGTGGCGATCGATCTCGAGAGAGGGATGGGAAGCTATGTAGAGCCGAACGTCTGGTATAATTGATCGGCGCAGGCCGAGCTTGACCTCCATCGCGGTTTGAAAGCCTACGACCATGCAGGCGTGCTCAATCATCTTTTATCAACTGAGCAATGCGAACTAGGCAAGATCCCATTCCTTCTGGAACACGGGATACGGGACGGGAAAAACAGAACCTAGAAGCGTCGCGTAAGTGCTAGTCCCGCGGTGCGCGCAAGGATCGGGCCCCACAGAGTGGCTGGCGAGATCCCTCCGCCGTTGTCGGCACCGGCGTAGCACAGCGAGTTCGTCACGTTGCGGACGTAGCTTTCCAAACTCCATCCTGCATTACCGGCATATCCCAGCCGCACGTCGCCTCGGGCGCAGACAGGCACCCGCCCAAAGCCCCGGTCGTCGAACGAGCGCCGTGCGCGGCTGGCGTAGAACGCCTCGCTCTGCACGTACAATTCGCCGTTTCGAAGTGGCGTTTGTAGGCGCAAAATCGCGCTCGTGGTTAGCTTAGGATTGCCTAGACCACCGCAGTCGGCGAGCGTGCAGCCGCGATCGCCGGTCTTAACCGTACGCGTCCAGGCGCCGGTGAGCGCCAGACTGACGTGACGGCCAAACCGCAGTGCCGCCTCCGCCTCAATGCCGGTGCCCCGGACCCTACCGATATTGATGACCTGCGTACTGCGGAGCACCGGATCGAAGACGTTGGCCTGCAGGTCGTTGTAGATGTAGTGAAAAGCCGTAATGGCGGCGGTGCCGCGACCGTCAGGAAGTCGGCCTTTCACGCCCAGCTCAACGCTGCGGACTGTTTCCTTACCATAGTCGTCGGGCTTTGTGCCGACGGGAACGAGATCGTAATCATCAAGCGGTTCGGAGGCGACGAGGCTGAACGTTCCAAACCCTCCTGCCTTCATGGCCTTGGTGGCGCTTAGATAGATCGTCCAGTCATGGTTTGGGGCCCAACGTGCGTAGACGCGCGGCGAAACGCCGTCCCAAACCTGTGCCGCCCGGACGTAACCGCTAGTGTAGTAGGTCGAAAGCCAAACATTTCCCAACGTGCTCGCGACCTGCGGCACGTCGAGATCGAACCGCTTGTGATCCCACGTGTAGCGAGCACCTGCTCCGATCGTCAAATCCGGGATAACCTTCCAATCCACCGCCCCGTAGGCCGAGGTACCCCAGTTGGCAGCTTTGGCACGGTTCACGTCGGTCAGAATGCCGTCCGCCGCAGGTACGAAGACCCGATCTCTGCCATAGATGTCCGCCACCAGCTGGTTGCAGTCCGCATATCCATAGCCTGGGCCGCAGACGATCTGCTCTGATATGCCGTTGGTATAGCTGCCTTTCACGCGCTCACGGTAAGCCGAAATGCCTGCCGCCCATTGCAGCGGGCCTTTGCCCGTCGAGACGGCGGTGAACTCCTGACTGGCATAGTCGCCGTGCTGTCTGACGCCGAACGAGTCGATGACCAGGGGTGTGCCGTCGTAGTCCTCAAGATACCGGTAGCGATGAGCACGTAGTCCGGTGAGCGAGGCAAGCGTCACTGAGCCTGCATCGTGATCGATCCTTAGGGTTAGCGAGCCGACACGGCTGTGGTCACGCAGCTTCGATAGATCACTGTCGACGTCCCGCCGGCCGCCCCGGATCTCCAGTTGTGGATTCAGTTCGCGTAGCAGGCCAATCACCGCCGCATCGGTGATCCTGGCGCGATGCGGTGTGCCGCCAAGTTCGCGGTCGTCATATTCACCCGTAAGCCGTACTGTCGTGTCATTGCCCCGATGAAGCAGTGATACACGAGTTGCGGCCACGTCGCGGGATCCCAATTCTTTCGCATTGGGGAAGCTCGCATTTTGTGACGATCAGAGGTGGCCCCGGTTGTCTGAACAGGCTCGCGGTCTGGATAAGTGGATCGCCGCTGGTTGATCATGCCGCTGCGAGAAGCGGCTGGTCGAAGTATACCTGGTCCGGTGTCCTGGTACCAAGGGCTGAATGTGGCCGGATGCTGTTATAAAATGCAAAGTATCGGCCGATGCCGGCGCGTGCTTCCGGGACTGAGGTGTATGCGTTGAGGTACACGTCCTCGTATTTCACCGAGCGCCAGAGGCGCTCCACGAACACGTTGTCGCGCCAGCAACCCTTTCCATCCATGCTAATGGCGATCTTCTCTCGGTGAAGGACAGCGGTGAAAGCCGCACTGGTAAATTGCGAGCCCTGGTCGCTGTTGAAGATCGTAGGCTTGCCATAACGGGCGAGCGCTTCCTCCAGTGCCTCGATACAAAACGCGACATCCATTGAGATCGACACCCGCCAAGCCAGCACCCGCCGGGTAAACCAATCGACGATAGCGACCAGATAGACGAAACCGCGCGCCATGGGCACATACGTGATATCGGTCGCCCAAACTTGGTTCGGCCGCGTCACCGCCAGCTTGCGCAGCAGATAGGGATAGATCTTGTGACCCGTCGCCGGTTTCGACGTGTTCGGACGGCGGTAGATCGCCTCTAGCCCCATCCGCTTCATCAGCGTCGCAACATGCCGTCGTCCGATGCTCACATCCTCCTGACGGAGCAGATCGCGCAGCATCCGGCTCCCGGCGAACGGATAGAGCAGATGAAGTTCGTCGATCCGGCGCATGATCGCCAGGTCAGCCGAGGATACAGGCCGCGGAAGATAGTAGATGCTGCCGCGGCTGATCTCGAGCTGCTGCGCCTGATGGGTCAGCGGCAACTCATGGTCACGGTCGATCATCGCTTTGCGCTCGGCAACAGACCGGCCTTCCCGAGCGCACCGGCCAAAAAATCGTTCGCCAGCGTCAGCTCACCAATCTTGGCGTGCAGCACGGTTATATCGACCGCTGGTTCGCTCGCTGCCGGAACCGCTCCGAACACGTCTGCCGCCCCCTCCAGCAGCTTGGACCGCCACTGGTTGATGAGGTTCGGGTGCACCTCATACTCCTGCGCCAGCTCGGCCAGCGTCTTCTCACCCTTCACAGCAGCCAGCGCCACCTTGGCCTTGAATGCCGGACTGTGGTTCCGGCGGGGTCGCTTGCTCATCTTGCTTCCTCTTCGCGGCCAGCATGGCCGCTGTCAGATCGGCAATCCACTTATCCCCGCTGTTCAGATTCCTAGAACCACCTCTAGATACCAGTGTGCCTGCGGCTGCGTTCCATGCGATCGAGGGAGCATTTGGCGAAAGGGCGAGGGTCGGCGCCGCAGCCGATACCGTGCGAGTCAAAACCGACGACGAAGCGCTGCCGCCCGTGCCAGTCGCGAACTCCTGATACGTCAGCGTGCCAGCGGAAGCGGGGGCGGCGGTCAACCCGGTGCTGATGACCGAGCCATTGAGCGACCAGGCACGCGACGTGATTGTGCCGTTGCTTACTGCGCCTGGTGTCGCGGTATAGGTCGTCGTCCCCGCCGTGCCAGTCGAAGGGCTGACCGTCGGCTGCGCGGTGAAGGCTGGCGCTGCCGCGGCTGCTGTTGCAACGGTCACCTGCTGCACCGTCGACTGCGTGGTGCCGCCTGGTCCGGTTGCTGTCTCTTGGTAGGTCAGGGTGCCGGACGACGCCGGAGACGCGGCGATGCCGGTGCTGATCACCGTCCCGTTGATCGTCCACGATCGGGCCGTGATCGAACCATTGCTGACGTTGCCCGCGGTCGCGGTGAATGTCGTTGCCCCGGCAGTTCCGGTGCTCGGGCTGATACTCGGCTGCGAGATGAAAGACGGTGCCGGGGTAGGGGTGACAGTGGCCGCTGTCACCGCTGCCACCTGAACCGTCGACGTCGTCGTACCGCCAGGGCCTGACGCCGTCTCTTGATAGGCGAGCGTGCCGGACGACGCGGGCAGGGCCGTCACGCCAGTGCTGATGGCGGTGCCATTCAGCAGCCATGCGCGGGACACGACAGAGCCGTTGCTGACGGTGCCCGGCGTCGCGGCGTACACGGTCGAGCCAGCGGTGCCGCTGGTCGGGCTGATGCTCGGCTGCGTCGTAAACGCTGGCGCGGGGGTGGCCACCGGCACCCCGGCTGCCTCGAGCGCGGCGATACGCTTGATCAGGGCGTTCACCGTATCGCGCCAGTCACGCGCGGACGTATTGTTTGGGATATTCGTCAGCACGGCCATGCGTGGACACTCCTAGTTAGGAAAGCGGGTTGGTCGTTCATCAGCAAAAGCGGGGTGTCAGTGCGGCCAAGCGTCGACAGCGAGGCCGCGGCGCGCGTCGCAGAGCGCGAGGTCGGCGCGCGCGTCGCGCAGTGACCACTCAGTGTCCGCGCTGTTGGCGCTACCGTCCGGCTGCCGGCGCATTGGCCTCGCTGTGCAGGGCTTCTTCGCCTCGGCCGGCACTGGCGGGATCGCTGGTGAATAGCTCAGCGTCGAGCGCGTCGATGCCGCGCACGCGGTCAACAGGAAGGCAGGCAGCACGGCCAGCAGCAGTTTGCGCATAGGTCCTCACGGTGTCAGTGGATCGAAGGATGATGGGTTCACGATTTGCGAGGCGATCGGCGAAGGTCGCGAGCGCCGTGGTTTGCTGGACGGCGAACCGCGCTTCCGCGTCGATGCGCAGCTGCTCGGCTTTGGCGATCTCGGCGCTCCACGCCGCCCGCTCGGCCTTGAGCGTTGCCTCAAGATCATCAGCACGTGCTCGCGTCAGCAGCAGGCCGATGAGCAGACCCGCCATCGGGACCGACCACCAAAAGCGACGGAGCAGGGCGAAGCCCGCCGCCCAGGTCATGCTTCGTTCGACGAAAAGGGCACGCCCGCGATCGTCTTCATTTTCACGGCGCCACCGATGACGGGCACGCCAGCGGGCCACCGCGAGGCGGTCAGGCGCGATTTTGCAATGCGGGTAACCGTAACCGCGTTGCCCTGGTTTCCGCCAAGCACATGATATGCGGTCTCGTCTTCACCGACATAGAAGCCGACATGTCCACCCCCTTGGCGATCGAAGACGAGGACCGCGCCGGGCGCGAGCCGCTCGGGCCGCAGTCGGCTGCCCCAAGCCGCCCAGCTCTTCGCTCGCGCCGCGATTTTCACCGGCTCCACGCCAACAGCGACGAGGCACGCCGCAACGAAGCCGCCACACCACGGCATCTCGTCATCTTTCCAGATCACGCCGTTCCATTTGCGCGCCGTGTTGAGAAACGCGATCAGGGCGTTGTTATGCGTGCGACCGACTATTTCGCGGGTGCCAAGAAGCGACCGGGCATGGCGAAGCCACGCCGGCTCTGATGCCTTCGTCATGTTTATTTCCTTCAGTGTGAGGCGATCTACTGGGGCGGCCGTTAGCGATGTGCCGGGGTCCACACCCACCGTTCCCCGGCCGGCTCGTCCTTGGCTGACCCTGGGGCGGGCCGTTATTCCCTACTTATCGAGTTCGCGCAGGGCCGCGGTCATTTCAGCGGGCACTACTGGCTTGCCCGGCAGCGCCGCATCGAGGGCATCGATCGCACTCTGCCCGCGCCGCTTGAAGAAGCTGATGATGCCCGCGCCGATCGCGCCGGTCATGCCCCCGGTGCCAAGCGCGGCGAACAGATCGACCTTGTGCTCAACGATCCAGACCGCGGTGATCAGCATGGCGAGGCCGGTGACGATGCCGTCGAGCAGCCACCGCTTCGGCCCGGGCGCGTCCAGCGTGATGAATAGTCGAACCATGAAGCACGCGAGCAGCCCGACGAACATTGATCCGGCAGGGAAGCTGTACCCCATGAATGACCAGATGACCGGTACCGATACGCTCGGCACCGCAGCGATAGCCCCCTCGCGCATTACCGCAGCCCGACGGCAGCGGTCGCCATCGCAAGGCTCACGACGAGAATGGCGATCGGCCGGCGCAGCTGCGGCCAGCGTGACCACATGTCGACGGGCAGGGGAGCCTTGCGCAGCTGGAACTCGAGCATCGGCTCAGCGAGAATATGCAAGGCCATCCACAGGAAGCCACAGCCGACCGAGACGGGATCTAGCCATCGCTTGAGTTCCGCCACCCGTTCGATGGTGTGGGCGTCGTCTGAGCTCCATGACCAGAGGCTGATAGCCTCGGCGCCGCCCCGGCTGGCGACCGCGCACCCGGCAAGGAAAATGACGAACCGATAGATCGAGACGGGATCGGTCGGATGGTCGAACGCGCGCGCCGCCCAGATCCGCCGCGCCTGCTTGCCCGCCATCATCAACCCGAGACACATGGCCGCGGTCATGACGAACAGGTTCCACGCCAGCAGGCCTGGGTTGTTCGCGAGGGAGGGAGGCGCCAGCGCGGCCGTCGACCGCATCGCCTCGCCAATGTAGTTGCTCGTGGCTGTCACGCTCATGCGTCATCCCTTCCCGCGACCGGGACGGCCGCGTTGCTCGCGTTCTTCATGGTAGGATCCCTCAGGGTTTGGGCGCGCAGCCCAGGAAGGCGGTTTCGACATTGCGCCGGCAGTGTTCTGGCGCCGCGCCGATGAGGACGAAGAGGCGGTCGATGATCGCTTCGAGGATAAGCCCCCAGCGATGCCCCTTGATGGCCGCACGGCCGACGCGGCTGGAGATCGTCTCGTCAGCCGATGGGGTGGCCCCACCCGCCACAACATAGATCGGCACGGCGATCAGGATGTAGACGAGCTGGTCAACCGCAACGAGCAGCTGCCGTAGGCCGAGCCAGAAGCGCTCAGCCATTGAGGGCGGACCAATCGACCTTGCCGGCAGCGACAATCGCGCCGAGGTTCGCAGCGCGACCGACCTCGGCCTTGGCACCCATGCGCAGCCCCTCGATCGCCGCACCGATCGCCACCCATGCGTCGGCGAGCTGGATGACCTCGGCCGCGAGGTTGGCGATCGTCATTTCGCGCGCCGGCCTCGGCAGACAGGAACGGCGTGGTGGTGTCGTTGTCGAGGGACCACGCGCGCGCTTCGGCTTCCTTGCGCTGGTACGTCATCGCCTGCCCGGCGCCGGGCGTCAGAATGCTCTGCCGGATCACCTCAGCCTGGGCATCGATGCTGGCGGCCGCGGTCTTGCGCAGCACGTCCAGATCAAGCGCTTCGCCTTCGAGCGCCGCTGAGGGGACCAGTACAATCCCAAGGCCCTCGGGCAACACCTGTGCCGCTGCCGCGCCCGTGACGCCGCTCCCGCGCCAGCGCTCGGCGCCAGACGCAAGGTCGTAAACGATCCAATATTCCATGACCTGTCCCTTCAGACGGCTGCGCGTTTCAGTTCGGTGATTTCCATCGTCGAACCGGCGAGCACGGTCAGGGCGCCGTCTGGCTCAAGATTGCGGATCGAAAAGATGATGGTGTGATTGCCCGCCGCGAGGCCGGTGACGAAAGCAGGCAAGGTGATCGGCATCGCGCCATTCGAGCGCTGAAGATCCAACACGATATTCACTGAGCCGGTCTGGTAGAGGGCGCCGTCGATCGTGATGTAGCCAGCGAACTGGAGATCGTCGGGGCTTTGCAGGCTGGCATAGGCGAGGATGCGCAACGCGCTGTTTGCCTCGGCCTTGTTGAAGGTGGCCTGAAATATGGTTGTGCCGATCACGTAGCCACCGCCGCCACCGCTACCGCCGCTCCCGCCCCCGCCCCCGCCAGTGCTCGGATCATCTTCGTATACCGGATACGGAATCGCCATGCCGCTGCCTCAACCATAGGGGATCGACATGCTGCCAGGCAGCGTGAGGAACATCGCCTGTTGAACCGATGAGGCACCCATCTTCGTCGAGGTGATCGTGCCATCAACGACGAGATTTCCGCCGATCCTACCATCCCCGATCAGCTCCCAAGCTCCGCCGAACTGATCCGACCAGAGGCTGAGTCGTGCGACACCGTTGCCGCCATCGGCGAGCAATCTGACGTAGGCTGTCGCTTTGCCGGCGAGGTCGACTAGCGTGCCAGCCTGCTGCTGCACCCTTGCTTCGGTGCCGTTGTAGGCGCTGCGCAGATCCGTCACGCTCTGCGTCACGACGCCGATCTTGGGATCGACGATCGCCGTTGCCCGCTGGTCGATCCTTGCAGACAAGTCGGCGCCGACTTGGGCTTCGAGGCTCGACACGCGCTGGGCGGCCGCAAACCGGCCATCGGTGACCGCCGTTTCAACTGTCGACAGGCGGCCGCGCGCATCGTTAAGCGATGCCGTGATCGTGTCGCTGCGCTGTCCAAGCGCCGTATCCCGATCAACCGATGTCCGCTCGACCCGGCCGATCTCAGCGCGCACGGCGCTGTCCGTGGTCGCCAGGCTGGCGGCGACACCGTCAACCCGAATACCGAGGGCACGATCCGCCTCGCTCATTGCGCTCGCCGTCTGGTCGACGCGGGCGTTGTTGCGCTGTCCCGGCCGACATAGTCGGTAGTGATGGTGTCGATCCGCCGCCCGATCGCGCTGTCGGCATCAGCCAACGTAGTTGCCGTCGAGCTGACAAGCGCTCGCGTGCTCGCAGTAACGGTCCGGTCGTTGCCAGCACTGTACGGAACCCAGGTTTTGGTGCCCGGCTTTACCTCGGTAACGAATGGCCGCGAGAACCATGCATAGCCGTCGTTTTCGACATCGTAGGAGCGGAGGGCAATCGTGGCGCGAACCGCACCACCCGGCACGATGAATTCCTTCACGCCCGTCTGATCCCAGGCGTTCAGATCCTGCCCGCCGGCGTTGATCCTCAATGCCGAGTTCTCGCCGGCGTAACCGACGTAGCCACTGTCATTGAAGAAAAAGACGGTGACCCATGCCCGGCAACGGTGAGACGCGGTCATGGCGTACAGCTGGATGCTGGACCCGGGGCGCACGGCAAAGGGAGCGCTCTGAGCCTCACTGCAAAGGCCAGCGCCGGGGCTAGGACGATGCAGGGTTAGGTTGTTCTCGATGCCGCCAATCATGAAAGGCTGAGCTGCCCGGTTCAGGCTCATGGTCGACGTAAGCTGGGGATTTGTGACCAGCACCCAGCCATCAAGCGTGCTCAGACTGCTGTTCGGCACCAGGTTGCCCCCCGAAGGGCTGGCCTGCGATTCGAGCACCGATGCGCGTTCGCCGACGGCCGTCGTCGCGTTAGCGAGCGCACGCGATGTGTCAGTGATCCGGGTGTTGGTGGCAGTGTTGGCAGACTGGTAGTCGGCCGTGACCGTGTCAATCCGCTGCCCGAGCGCGGTGTCGCGGGTCGACGAGGCTAGTTCGACCCGGCCGATCTCGGCGCGGGTGGCGGTATCCTTGGTGGTGACGTCGGTCACGATGGAGTCGACGCGTCTGCCGGTCGCCGCGTCAGCGTCGGAAAGGGCGGTGACCGCATTGATAATCCGGGTGCTGGTCGCCGCATCCGCCGCCTTGAAATCGGTGGTGACGGTGTCGATACGCTCGCCGAGCGCCTTGTCCGCGGCAGATAACGCGGTGACCTGGGTCGTGATGCGCGTGTTGGTGGCGCTGTCGCGGCCTGTATAGTCCGTCACGACAGTATCGATCCGCTGCCCAAGCGCGGTGTCGCGGGTCGACGAGGCGAGTTCGACCCGGCTGATCTCCGCGCGGGTGGCGGTGTCTTTCATGGTGACGTCGGTTACGATCGAGTCAACGCGCTTGCCGATCGCTTCGTCAGCAGCCGACAAGGCCGCGACCGAATCCGTGATCCGCGTGCTGGTCGCCGAGTCCGCCGCCTTGAACTCAGTGGTGACGGTGTCAATCCGCTCACCAAGCGCCCTGTCGGCCGCGGACAGGGCGGTGACCTGGGTCGTGATCCGCGTATTGGTGACGCTGTCGCGGCTGGTATAATCGGTGACGACGCTGTCGATGCGCTGCGCGATCGCACGGACATCATCGGTGCGGACCAGCCGCTCCGTCTCGATCAGCGCGCGAACCTCACCGTCGTTCTTGTTGGTGATGACGGTCAGGCTGTCGATGCGACGATCGAGCAGCTCGTCCTTGCCCTGCGCCCGGTTCGCTTCAGCGTTGAGGTCGGTCATCGCCGCATCGATGCGGTTATTTGCCCGGCTGACAGCTAGGTCGGCAGTGACGCGCGCCTCGACCAGTTTGCTATCAGCTTTGGCGAGTGCCGCGTCGAGGACGATACCGGACGCGAGCAGCTTGGCATTGAGATCGGCCAGCGCCGCATCTGCCTTCGCCCCGGCCGTCTTGATCAGGGCATTGGCGGCCGCGACCGCGCTGTTGATTGCGGGGATCGTGGTGTTCTCGAGAATATCTGATCGCTGCTTTATCGAGACCGCATCTGCAATGACCTGCTTCGCCGGCACCCCTGCAACAGCGCCAGTGTCCTTCGACGTGTTTTCAGCGGTGTTGTCGGCGTTCTCGGTCGGCTTCGTGCCGCTGACATTCTCCCAGGGGATCGTCAGTGGCGCCGGGGTTTTTGCTTCGCTGAAGCCCTCGATCGACAGCGTCAGCTTGCTCAGCGTCTCGCCGACCTCAACGCTAAAGTCTTTGAAGAAGCCGTAGACGATGAGGCTGTCGACGCCAGCGTCGCCAAGCCACAGCGACGGGACCGCGCGGACGGCTGCGATCCGTCCGACGACCTGGTCGACCGCGTCGGTCCGGATCAGCGCCTTGCCTGCCATCCGCTTCGCCCAGGCGCGCGGGACGATCATCGTCTCGCCGAACTCGTCCGTCTCGCGACGCTATAGTCGGTGATGCCCGACGTCGCTGAACCCTCGGTGATACCGAGCGGCCGCAATATGCCGAGCAGCAGGGTGCCGACAAATACGGTACCATCGCCACCGCGGCTGTCCTGCCATTTGGTGACGTCGCTCACGCCCTCGGCATCGGCCCAGCTTGGTGGTTCCGCCGTGGCGGTACCGGCGACCGTGTCGTGCCACGCGACCGAATCGTCCCATGCGAAGCCATCGTCCCAGACGACACGCGTCGCGGCCTTGCCGAACGGCGTCAGCGTCACCGTGATGCTGGCGCCGGCCGCCAGCGACAGATCTAGGAACAGCGCGCCGCCGGAGCCGCCCGACGGCGCGACGGTGCGGTCATATCCGGGGGCCTGAACGCGAACCGTTGCGGCGTTACAATCGAGGATCGCGAGCCCGGATGCGGCGAGACCGGGCCGCAGCGTGACCACGATCGGGGCCTCGTCGGTGGTGACGGATCCGAGCGCCTGGTCGAACATGGCCCAGCGGTTCGTCGGTCCGACATCGAGCCATGCCCCCGTCGTGGTCGCGGGGTCATGACCGATGTTGCGATCAATTACGCTTTCCCAGACGCGATGCGTCGACCGACGGATGACGCGCTGCCCCAACGCGTAGCCGCCGGCCGCCGTCCACTCGATGGCATCGTCCTCGGAGACGCTGCTCGATGTCAGCACGGCTTCTGTGATCGCGATCGGCTGTAGCAGCTGAAGGGTGGACGCCTGCCCGGCCGGGGCCGGATCCGAGCCGTCGTCCGTAAACGCCTCCTCACCGGTCAGCCCCTCAACCGTCAGCGTACAATAGCTGAGCGGCGCGGACGCATGGTCGACCTCGAATTCTCTGTAGAACCCGCGGACGGTCAGGCTGCCGAAGCGATCGTCGGCGATCCACGTCGCGAGGTGGCACGAAGCTCGGCGAGCTGGCGCTGGATCGTGTCGACGTCGTCGAATGGTACCGCGAGACGCACCGTCATGCTACGCGCGAAACGGCGCGGCACAACCGTGGTCACCCCGAATTCGTCGGTGACCCTGCGGCTATAGTCGATGACGCCGATCGTCGGCGCCGTCTCAACGGTGCCTAGCTCGATTGCGCCTGTGGAGGTGACGACCTTCATCAGGCGGCGCTCGCATTGCCGACGCTGAACGCCATGCCGTTATGATCGGCCGTGACATCGTCGAGCTTGCGATCGATCCCCTTAGTGTTGCGGGCGATCTCGGTCTGCGCCGAACCATTTTCACGGCGCAGACCGGCGACCTCTTCCTTCAAGGCCTCGATGGCGCTGACGATCAGATCGTCGTTGGCCGGTGCGGGCGCCTTGCCGGTCGCTGCGTTGGCAGCCGTGATCATCGTATCGATCGGCGTGGCGGTCCTGGCCGACGCGGGGGTTCCGCCGGCCAGCGCGCTGCCGACGCCATAGGCGGCCTGCCGGCTGGCATCATTCATCGCCTGCACGCGGTCGAGCTCCTGCCGGCTCGTCGTCTGTTCGACGGTCGCGCGGTGGTCCCGTTGCCGAGCGCGCTGATCACCCCATAGGTTGCCTCGAGGCTCGCGGCGGTCATGGCGCGCACGCGTTCCAGTTCCTGCCGGCTGGTCGCCTGCTCGGCTGCGGCCGTCAGCAGTGCCTGGCTGAGCGCCGGCAGCGTCTTCGCCGCATCCTGATCACCGCCGCGCGCGGCGGTGTTGGCCGCATTGAACTGCCCCTGCAACGCCACAAAGCCGTTGCCGCCGGCAGCGTCGGTGACGCCGCGGATGCGATTTACCTCGTCCATGATGCTGTCGCCGACCGACGTCCATGCGTCCGCCAGCGTCTTGGCGGCCGACGCTGCGGCCTGGGCGTCCTGCACGGCATAGATCTTCTGCTGCAGACTGCGGTTGCTGGCATCGAGCTTGGCAAGATCGAGCGCACGCAGGGCGGCCGTGTCGCCCTGCAATTCGAGTAGCTGGCGCTGGAGATCCTGCCGCTCGCTCGCGATGTCCGCCGCGCTCTTGGCACCCTCCATGGAGGCCTGAAGGTCGGCGAAGGCCGGGGCGAGCTGTAGCAGGGTCGCATAGGTCGCCTGACCCGCCGCGCTCGTCAGATCCTGCGCCTCGACCAGCTGACGGAAGCCCGCCAGCGTTTCGGGCATCACCATGCCGAGGCTGCTGAACACGCCGGCGAACTGCGCCGTCTTCGCGGCTGCCTGCTCCTCCTGCGTGTAGAAGGACTCGAAATAGGCATCAGCTGCCGACGTCAGCGCGGACACGCTGTCGAACTGGTCGGCAAGGCCGAGCTTTGCCGCAATGCCCATCGTCTGCGCGCTGGTACCGAGCAGATCGAGCGACGCGCCGACCGCCTCGACGGTCGAGGCGACGCGCACGAGCGTTTCGAAGGTGCCTTCGCCGACCTTCTGGAACTGCGCGACGGCCGGGAAAGCCGCGGCCGCCATGCCATCGGCCGCGGCACCGAAGATCGCAGTCAGTTTCTCCTGGATCTGCTCGCCGGTCAGGTCCTGCAGGTCGATCTTGCCGATGTTGACGACGAAGCTGTTGAGGCGGTTCTGGATGTCACCGGTCGCGGCCCCCAGCGGCCCGGCCGACGCCACGATCGCATCGTTGAACTGGCGCAGGATCAGCGTGAACTGGTTTTCCAGCCCCGGGTCAGCCGCGCCGTACTGCGTCGAATATTTCGTGCCGGTTGAGATCCCAAGGAACGACGACTTCTTCTTCACGTCCGAATAATAGGACGCGTCGAAGCCGCTGTTCAGGATGCTGCCGACCGACTGCGGCCCGCCCGACAGGCCGTTGCCGATGACCGAGGTCTTGGTGCCAAACAGGCCGCTGAGGATGCTGCCGATGACCGGGATCTTGGTCAGCACCGCACCGATGCCCGCACCGATCGGGCCGCCGATCGCCATGCCGATGCCTGCCATCGTTGCCGTCGCGTTGCTCTTGAACCCGGTGTTGACGCCGGCATTCGCATCGATGTTGCCGGCGCGGACGACGAGGGTTGCAACGCCCCCGATCTGGCTGTCGATCGACTTGAGCGATGCGGCCATGTCGCGCGAATAGGACAGCATGACGGTGTCGACGTCCTTCAGGGCATCGATGGCGTTCCGGATGCTCTCGCTCTTGGCCGAGGAATCGCCGAGGACGGTGCCGGTGCCGGTGTTGGTCGGCGCCAGATCGTTCTTGCCGCCACCACCGAACGAGCCGGCGACCGACACGCCGATCCCGGCCAGCGCGGCGACCGTCGCGGCGCCCGCGGCGATATTGAGCGGGAAGGGGAGACTCTTGATCGCGTTGACTACGGCCTCGGTCGCCCCGACCGCGATTCGCGCGACGCTGTTGGCGATCTTGCTGCCGGTCTCGATCGCATCCTGTGCGATCGCACGAACCGACATCGCGAACTGGACGAGGCGGAATGCCTTTCCGCGGTCGCCAGCGCCTGATAGCCGCTCGAGCCTTCCTTGAAGAACCCCTTGGCAGCCGCGGTCATGTCGCCGAACGCGCTGATCTGCTGCGACGATGACCGCAACGAGAAGAGCCGGTTCTCGCGATCGATCTGCTGCTGATCGTCGCCCGCCGCGGTGATCGCGGCCTTGTGTGCTTCCTGCAGCTTGGCCTGGTCGGCGTAATAGCCGGTCATGACGGTCAGCGCGTCGCCGATCGCCGTGCCGGCATTGCCGAACGCATCGGCCATGCCCTGCGCGGCGCGCTGCGCGCTCTGGTCGATCGTATCGAACAGGTCGGCCGTGGCGCGCAGCTCGGCATTGAGCTCCGCCTGCTTTTCGACCAATTGCTGCGCGCCGACCGCGATCGCGACCTGCTGCTCGATATAGGCCGCGCGGTCGCCGGGATTGTACTTCTGCGCCTCCTGCGTGGCCTTCAGCGTAGCGAGCGCGCGCACCCGCTCCATGTCTGTCGCACCGACGAGGCGAAGCTCTTCGCGCATCTGAGCGAGTCGGTCGTTGCCGGCTGCCATGTCGGTGTTGAACTGCGCGCTGCGTTCGGCCGTAGTGAGATCCGCGCGTGCCGCGCGCTGGTCGGCCAGCGCCTTGGTCGCGCGCTCGGCCTCGGTCGTCAGCCCCCGGGTGCGGGCTGCCTCGATCGCGGCGAGCAACGGCAGATCCGCGATCTGATCCTTGACCAGCTCGGCCGCGCGCATGGCGGGCACGAGACCGGCTGCGACCTGCGCGTTGACCAGCATCTGCGCCGCGGCCTGGTCGCGTGCGCTCGCGGTCGACTTCGCGACGTCCGAGACGCGCTGCGCGATCGCTAGCCGCACCTGACGGTCGACCGACGCCTCGATGTCGGCGCGCTGCTTGATCGCCTTGCTCTCGGCCTTCACGCGGGCCTCGGCGATCAGCGCCGCGGCCCCGGAGACGCCATAGGCATCTGCCAGCTTGTACAGGTTGCGGATCTCCGCCTCGATCGCCTCAGAATCGCGCACGAGCGACGCCGCATGGCTGTCGACGGGCGCCTTCTTCGGCGTGCGATCCGCCTTGATCTCGTTGGCCTTCTTCAGCAGCCGCTCCTGCGACTTGCTGATGATGTTCTCGGCAGCCGTGGCGAAGAACCTGTTCGTCCCGTTGACGACCTGCCCGGCGCCTGCGCGTAGCCCTTGCCGAACGCCTTGCCGAGGCTGCTGCCGGTGCTGGTCACGGCCGTGGCGGCGTCGCTCTGGCCCATGGCCTTCAGGATCGGACCGGCGAAGTCGCTGATCGCGCTGCCGATCGACTTCAGCCAGCTGGCGACGCGATTGTAGATGGCGTTGAAGATCTGGGCGATGCCGTTGCCGGCCCACTGGGCCGCGGCGACAACGGGGGCGAAGAACTGCGCGACGGCCGTGGCTGCGGCCGAGACATAGGCCGACACCGACGTCGAGATGCTGCTCCACAGCTCGACGATCGCCGCATAGGTGCCGGTGAATGTGCCATAGATCGACGCCAGGAAGCCCTGCACCTGCTGCGCGTCGTTCGGTGAGAACAGATAGTCCATGAGCGACTTGCCCGACCCGCCCAGGTTGAGGCCGTCGGTGATCGTCTTCCATACGCCGGCAACCATGTCGCCGGTCGTGATCGACTGATCGCCAAGCTTCTTCATCTCCTTGGACGTCAGCCCGAGACCCTCGGCGAACTTCTTCATGCCGGCGTCTTCGTTGATCTGCTCCTTCCACCGGTAGAGCGCGACGCCGGCGACGGACGCAACCGCGATCGCAGGGAGGAACGCGACGGCGAGGCCGCCCATCTCGGCGGCAAAGCCCTTCACGCCGCCTTCAGCCATCTGCGCGACCTGAAAGATCTGGCCCGCCTGGCTGGCGAAGATCTGGAACGGCGCTGCGCCCATCGCCGCCATGGTGGCGACGTCGTTCAGCTGGAACGAAAGCTGCGTCAGGGTGCCTTTGCCCTTGCGAGCGACGCGGTCCATGTCGTCCTGCGCCTGCGCGCTTTGCCGCAGCGTCCGGTCAGCACTTCCTGCTGGCGCGCATATTCGGCGGGTGCGGTTGCTCCGGCGTGATAGAGGCGCGTCGACTCCGCGATCTCAGCGTTCAGTTTCTTCGTCAACGCATAGAGGGGATCGGTCGACATGCGCAGCTGCTCGGCCGCGGCCGCATCGGCGACCTGAGCATCGTGCGACGCGCGCACGGCCGACGCCAGCTGGCCATGCTCGCGCGCAAGCTGCTCAGCCGCCAACCCCTCGAGGCGCATCGCCGCTGCATTGGCTTCACGCTGCGCAATCTCTGCAGCTGCCTGCTGCTCGTTATAGTCGCGCATGCCCTGCTTGGCGCGCGCCTCGAACATCGCGCTGCCGAGCGCGGCCTGACGACGGGCCTGCGCATCGAGCGCTGCAGCCGCAGCAAGGCTGGCTGCCTCTTCCTCGCGCAGCGCCACTACGCCGGCACGCACGCGGGCCTCGAACATCTGGTGGGCATACGCGGCTTGCCGCAGGGCTTCCGCCTGAGCATTCGCCGCAGCCGCGGCCTGGTTGGTCGCGGTGACCAAGGCCAGCTCTTCGCTGCGGATCCGCCCGGCAAGCTCAGTCAGTCCCTGCTGCTCAGCTGCGAACGCTTTGAACTCGGCTGATGCGCTACGCACCTCCTCGCGTGTTTTGCCGAAAACGCTGTTTTGACGCTCGAGCTGGCGTGCCATCGCCTCGCCTGCCTTCTCGACCCGGGCGAACTCGCGCGCCGCGCTGGCACCCTCGCGGGTTGCCGCTGCGCCGAAATTGGCAACTGCGCTGGTGGCGCCGGCAAGCTTGATCCCACCCGCCGCGGCTTCAATACGCGCCGAGTTGCGAATGAAGTCCTGAGTCTCGGAGCTGAACATCTGGCCGAAGCGCAGCAGCTCGGCGAACGCGCCTTCGGTATTGAGGATGAAGCCAACCTCGAGGGAGGCCGCGCCGTCGTCGTCAATCATCGCGGCCTCCTTTCGAGGATCAGCCCAGCACGGCGCGGAGCTTGGCTTCTTCGATCTCACGCTCACGTGCGGTCACCGCTGCGCGCCATGGAGGCGGACAGGTTTCGACGTCGGCCTTGTGGCTCTCGGCGAGGTAGGCAGCCGAGAGGCGGCGGATCAGCCGCGCCTCCCATGGCTCAAGGTCAACGGCGGTACGTTCGCACCACGCATTGATCTCGATCCACGATAGCGGCACGGCGCCCATGCCGGCCGCTTGGGTCAGGCCCATCTCGATCAGCCGGTCGGTGATGTGCGGCGCCGGATTGGGCGGCATAGGTGGCACGATCTTGTCGCGCTTCATCTTCTCGATCCGACTGAGCCGGGGGAACGGGAGAGTCCTCTACGAACTTGGCTCGCCGTGATCGAGGGTCCGGCTTTGGCGTGGCCTGAAGCCACGCCATATGCCGGATATAGAGGGTCAGGCCGCTTTCGATGCGGCCTTGAAGTTTCCCCAATCGGCGACGAACTTCGCCACCTGGCGGGTGATGTAGCCAATACCTTGATCGGCATATGCGGCGCGGAACATGTCCTGCCCAGTGAGACTGGCCCCTTCGGGCTGATAGTCGAAGTTCTCGAACGACACGGTGATCGCGGCGAGGTCTTCGGCCGTCTCGGCGATGCGCTCTTCCTGGGTCGCCGCGGTGATCTTGCCATCGTTGTCCTGCATGCGCTTCAGCGCGCGCGCGGATTGGCGTGATTCGACAGCGCCATAGGGGCGGCTGCCGGGGCCGTGGAGATGGATGCGGATGGGGAGCTTGCCAGCCTCGTCGGCATAAAGCGGTTCGCCGGTGGGGCCCTTGACGTGCAGGGCGGCGGTCGCGGCAATGGCCAGCGAGGCGATATTGAGCAGCTTGGTCACGTGGTATTCCTTCGCGGGAGGATGGTGCGCCAGCCCGGCTCGCGACCCGCGACGACGGGCCGATCTGGCGCATAAGGACCGGCGTCGCGGCGCCGGGCAGGAAAGGAATCAGGTGGTCGGCGCAGCAACCTTGACGATCTTGGTGCAGATCTCGATCGTCGGAGCGCCGGTCAGCATGCTGTCGGCACCGTCGGCGGTTTCCGGCATGCCGAAGTTGCGGCCGCCGAAGTAGCGCTTGGCACCGTCCGGATAGGTCACGCGGAACGAATAGAGCTTCTGGCTCTCGTCATCGGCCGACGTCTGCATGATCGCCTGGCCGGCGTCGGAGCTGTCGAGCGCCATCGATGGCTGCAGAGCGCCATAGTCGGCCGAGCCCTTGAACTTCTGTTTTGCACCCTTGAGCGGCTGGAATTCGACCTTGGCGAAGCTGGCGCCGATCGAGCCGAGCTTTTCGACCTGACCAACATCGGTGAAGGTCAGGGCGGCGTAGCCAGTGGCGTCGGCAGTCGCCGGCGACGTAACGGAGATCGCAAGCGACGAGCCTGCGGCGGTCTGTGAACCCATGGTGATGATCCTCGTGATTTAATACCGGCAGGGCCGGCGGGGTGGCGCCCGCTGGGCGGCGGGCACGCGGGTTAGGCGGCGGTCTTGGCCTTCGGGTCAGCGGCAGTGTCGACGGCCTCGACCAGCCCAGCGGCTGCGAAGTTGACGAACTCGCCCTCGGTGAAATCGTGCGCCTTGCCAGCGTCGAAGCGCCGCTCGGTGCCAGCGTCGATGAAATCGCGGGTCGCCTTGGCGCGGATCGTCTTGGGCTTGGTGTCGGACATGGTAGGTTCCTTTTCTCTCACGCTGCCGCGTCGAAGCTGACGCGGAAGTCTTGGGTCTGCTCGAAGCTGTTCGCCGGACCGCCGACATCAGGGCCGGTCCCAGCGGTGAAGATCGAGACACGAAAACAGCCCGAAAGATCGCCGATCACGTCCCGGCAGCATTGCCGGATGAGCTTGATTGCGGCCTTCTGATCTCGATAGTTCGCCGCCCGCACCGCCACGGACACGCGCTCGACGGAACGGACGAGCGGCTCCCGCTTCAGGCGTTGGCGATCGACCAGGGTCACGCTGCGGATCAGAATGGCGGGTAGCACCACGTTATCGGGAAGCTTGCCGGCCTTGATGCTTGTTGGCTCCATCAGCTCGGTCAGCGGCTCGTAAGCGCGCAGCAGGTCACCGACGATCTCGACACCGCTCATTCGTCGGTCCCTTCCGGTTCGTCGCTGCCGATGATGCCGCCGCGGGTGACGCGGGCATTGACGTAAGTCTGCATCGCGGCACGGGCGGCTGCGGCGCTGAGATCGAGCGAGGGACGCATGAACGGGTTGGCTTTGGCGCCAGGGTGGTGGACCGTCTTGCCGACAAAGCTGCCGCCAATTCGCAACGACCCGCCGCCGGTTTCATTGATGCGGCGGACGCTCTTGCCCTCTCGCTGGCTGTCATCGACCGTGATGAAATGCGGGTCTGTGCCGTATTCTGCCCAGATCGCGAGCGAACGAGGCCAGTGACCTTTGACGCTGACCTTGACCACAATCCGCCCCGGCTCGCTGTTGGTGCGCAGCGTAAGCGCCTCGGTCACCTCGGCTGCCGGGGAGCGGCTCTTCGTCTCGTCAAGCAACACCCTGCCGCCGGCGCGCGCCGCGCCGCGCAGCAGCTTGGCTTCAATCTGCGCAGGCAGGCCGGCGATGAAACGGTCGACCTCTGCCTGACCTTTGACGCTCGGCATTAGGCCGCGTTGCCCGCCGAGGTATAGTCCTCGACCATGAACTCGATGCCCGAGCGTTGGCGGATCAGTGCTGGCCCGGCGACGATCTGCATGATGCGCCCATCCATCACGAAGCGCATGTCAGGCGTCACATCGTCGCGCGCCCGCATACGCACCCGTGCTGGACGCGCTGCCACGTTGATCCCTCCGGCGAGCTTTTCACCACGGCTCGGCAGCATGTCGACGACGCCGGCCCAGACCTCGTCGACCAGCACCCAGTTGCCTGACCCGGCGCCGTCGAGGCTGTCATCGGCTACGGGGCGCTCGATGCGGATGAAGTCGGGCAATTCGCCGGCAGTGAGCTGGGTCATACGACGAACTTGCGCAGGGGAGCGATTAGGAAGGTGATCGCCAGCGGCAATTCCGTCAGGTTCTGCCCCGCCGCCTCGCGATTGGCGTACCATTGTCCGACGAGCAGCAGCACTGCCTGTGCGGCAACGGCGCGACCGCGCAACGCCGTCGGCGACACGTCAGTGGCGAAGTCGCACCCTGTTGCGCCGTCAATCGCTCTAACAGCTGCCGCGATGAGAATGCCGAGATAAGCGTCCTCACGATCAGACGAGCCTAGACGAAGGTGCGTTTTCACATCCGCGAGGGTGACGAGCTCAGCCACGGGTGAGATCGCGCCCATCGCGCCCTTTCTTCACCGCAAGCCGCCAGCCGGTGTCAGGGCCGTCCGGCTTGTCGCCGGTATCCTTCTGCGCGATCCAGAGCGAACCGCCGAAGGTGACAGCGTCGCCCAGCGTATAGGCTTGGCCTTCCTTGAACACGCCACGGTCGATCACTGCTGGCACACTGAGGTCGAAGGTCTTCACCTGCTCACCGCGCACGAACTTCAGGGTCGCCTGGCGCTCCCCGGTCTGCTCGATCGACATATCGTCGAAGCCCAAGCCGGGGTCGCCGTCCTTCCCATCTACGCGCCCAAGCGGGCACATCTTGCCGTCGCTCAGTGTCACGACCAGCGCACCCGTGCGGTCGATCATCGCGCCAGCAAGGCCGACGCCGTCCTTCGCAACAGGTAGCGCAGCAACAGCGCGCTCGACGGCCGATGCGATGATCGGCTCGACGTCGGCGATCGTGACGCTCTTGCCATCGGCAGGGGGTGGCAGCGCCGCGACTGCGGATGCTACGGCCCCAGCGATGATCGGCTCGACATCAGCGACCGTGACGCTCTTACCATCAACCGGCACCGGTAGCGCCGAGACTGCGGCCGCGACCGCCGCCTCGACCGGCGCGATGACGTCGACCGGGGGCAGTGCGGCGACAGCGCGCTCCGCTTCCTGAGCAATCAGTGGGCGCACATCGTCGAGCGTGACGCTCTTGCCATCGATCGCGGGCGGCAGCGCCGCCACTGCCGCAGCAACAGCGGTCTCGACCGGTGCGACCAAGTCGGGCAGCGGCAGTGCCGCTACAGCTCGTTCCGTCTCGGCAGCGATCAGCGGCTTCACGTCGTCAAGCGTGACGCTCTTGCCATCGGCCGGCGCAGGCAGCGCGGCGATCGCAGCAGCGACTGCCGCCTCAACCGGCGGAATGACGTCGACCGGCGGTAGCGCGGCAACGGCCCGCTCGGCCTCGACAGTAATTAGCGGCTTCATGTCGTCCAGCGTGACGCTGACGCCATCCTTGGCAGGGGGCAGATCGCCGACAGCCCGCGCAACGGCCGCGGCGACAAGGGGCTCAACGTCGGCGACCGTGACGCTGGTGCCGTCGCGCGGCGAGGGCAGGGCGGCGATCGCATCGTCAATCATTTGCCGAATGCTTGCTTCATCCGGCGACGCATCCCGTGCCTCGACAATTGCAAGGCGGGCGAGCAGCGGCGTGGTAGCCTTGTCGACAGCTTCACGGACAATGATTGCTGTGGCCTCGGCCATCGCTTTGGCATCAAGCATTCAGCAACTCCCGGCAATATTCTTTGTACAGGGCGGCGGTCGCGCGCGATTGCTCAGCAACTTCTGCGGGATCAGCCGGAGGCGCCGCCGCAGGCGTCGTATCGCCTTGACCCTTCGCCCACGGATCTTCTCGCGCGTCGCGTTTCGCTAGCGCCGCCAAGCTGTAATTTTGCTCTTGTAAGTACGGCGTGTCGCCGCCGGGGATCGGCCCGAGGTCGAGCCGCCGACGCGCTTCGTCAATTTTCTTGATCCCAGCCCCGGTGGCCAGCGCTTCGGCTTCGATCAGCGCCTTGGTGTCCATGCGCAGCAGGCCGTCGAGGTCGAACTCGGTGCCGATGCCCATGCCTTCGCCGATGCCGAGTCCCTCATCGAGGCATAGCTCGGCGGCCTCGATCAGCGATTGCAGCGCCTGGGTATAATATTCGAGGTTGAGGCTCTCGACGTTGCTGTTCGTCGGCAGGTTGCCGATACCCAGCTTGTAGGGCGGCACATGGAACGTGGAGCAGACCACCTCGGCGGTCCACTTCAGCTGGTCGATCAGCTCGGCATCCTTGGCGGTGACGGCCATGTGCTCATATTTCAGGCCATCGCCGAGCACGGCGACGCGGCCGGAGTTTTTGCCGCCGTAATAGTCGTACCAGTTGGCCTTAAGCTCTTCCGAGGATTCCTTGCTAATCTTGCCCGGCGCCGACAGCAGGCCGCCGGGGCGCGACTGGTTGCCGAAGAAGACCGCTGAATTGTCCTGGATGCGCAGGCCCTGCGTCGCCGCGAGGCCGTTCGCATAGATCGGCGATACGCCGACCAGCGGGTGGAACAGGCAGTTGAACCGGTCGTGGATGATCTCGCGGGCCGGCACGACCATCGGGCCAGCGATCTCCGAAATATCGTCCTGCTGCAACTCGTAGAAGATGCTGCCGTCGTCGGCGACCAGCGGCTTCACCCGGTGAGGGTCGAGCACGTAGAGCGCGATCACAACGTTGCGCGCGTCGCGGCGCTTGAGGACATAGGTGTTGCCGCTGCTGAGCTTCGACAGGAACCACGATTCGAAGAACTGGATCCGGGTCTGGAAGCTGTTGGGCTTGCGCAGCACTGGCGAATAGGCGGGGCGGGTGGTTTCGGCCCAGATGCCATGCGTGTCCTGGCTGACCAGCTTGACGCGCAGCTTCGAGATGTCCGACGCAATGAGCGTCATGCACGAGAAGACGGCGTGGAAGGCCAGCACGGCGGTCTGGTTGACCTCGACGTTCTGCTGCCACGCGCCGCTGAAGCTTTCACGAACGATCGGCATCCAAGGGCCCGACGGCGTGCTGACGATGCGTGCCGCCTTCTCGCGAATGATGGGCAGGCCGCCTTCAGTTTCGGGTTCGGCCTGCCCGATGGTGATCTGCCGGGAGCGCCCGAACTCCCGGCCGAGGATCCGCATCAGGCGCTCGCGACCTTGGCGATCTCTTCGAGCAGGCGCTTGTCGCCCCAGCGGGTGCTGACGGTGATGCCGAGCTTGGCGGCCTTGTCACGCAGCTCATCGAGCGTCGGTGCCGCGGCGGACGGATCTGCCGACGCGTCAGCTGGGCGCGCCTTCTTGATCGCAATCAGGATGCGGGCGTCTTGGTTGCTCGCCTGGAATGGGTCGCCCGCCTGAAGCGCGCGGGTCGCGTACCTCATGTCGCGGGTGGCGATAAGGTGAGGCATAGGTGTCTCCTCAGTTGATCGGCGGGCAGGATTGCTGCCCGCCGATCCGTCTGACTCACTGGTGGCTTATGCGCCTGCGGCCACCGGTTCGCCCCAGCGGACGCCCGTCAGGTACGCGACCGCGGTTGTGCGGCGACGGCGCCAGTTGATGGTGCGCTCGGCGCGCAGGCCGACCAGGTTGTTCTGCCACAGCGACACCAGCTGCGTGCCGGTACCGGCGAGGCCGTCCTGCTGAAGGGCGCTATCCTTCATCTCGAGCGATGCTTCGCGGCTCATATCAACCGCGATATCGCCCTCGTCGGCCTCGTAGATATCGGCCGCATTGACGAGCGCGACGGTCTGCCCGGCATATTCCGACACGATGACCGGCAGGCCCTCGAAGGTACCGCCGAGCATGGTCATGCCGGCGAATTCCTTCTGCCCAAGGGCATTGCTCATCATCGACAGGCCGAGCGCATTGGTTGCCGACATGATCCAGACGCCGGTCGTCAGCGAGTTGTTCGCCGCGATGAACGCCGCCATCGCTGCGCGCGCATCGGCGCGCACTGCATCGGCATCACGGCCCGACGATGCCACCGCGGTCGCGCCGTTCGTGACCGATGCCGGGCGAACGGTATCGACACCGGCGTTGGTCGGATTGATGAACGCCAGATCCTGCGTCTCGAGCAGCGCGGCCTTGAGCGCGTCGCGCACGATCGCTTCAGAACTCGGGTTCGAGCTGCGCACGTTCTCCTCGGTGAGGACGGCGATGTTGGCAACCTTGAGGCGGCCGAGCACGCTGCGCGTGAAGTCGAACGACGTCAGCGGCTTCGGCTTGCCCTCGCCGACCCAGTAGCCCTCGCCGCCGCCGGTCTGAAGGATGACGGGCTCGTCGAAGCCGATCTTCCGCAGCGACGGGATGATGCCGGTGCCGAACTTGCCGAGGATCGTCGCCGGACGGAGGAACTCGGCGAAGTCGACGAACGCAGCGCCTTCCGGGCTGTGCAGGGCCGCTGCCCAGCTACCGGGCTGGTTTGAACCGGCCGCGACGGCTGCCTTGATGGTGCCGACGACGTCGCTGTCCGGACCGTACATGCGCTCGGCGATGGTCATCACCGGCTCGTTATCGAGGCGCGAGACGGCGCGGGCCTTGGCATAGCGCGCGAAGGCGATGCCGGGAGCGAGCTTGGGCTGCGCCTTGACCTGGGTCACGCCGCCGCGCTGCGCGGCTGCGGCCGAGGGATCGCGCACGTCCTCGATTGGCTTTGCCGTTTTGGCGATAGTGCGCTCGGCGGTGCGCAGCCGATCGAGGTGCTTGTCGATCGCGACGATGTCGGCGGAATGGCCGTCATATTCCTCCGACTGCGAAGCGTCGAGGGTGGCGCCATCGGTGGCGGCCTTGGTCATGATCGCGTCCATGGCGCCCACGACCGAGGCGCGCTTCGCCTCATACGCGGCGATCTGCTCGGCAAATTTGGTCACTTCAAATCCTTCGAATGGTGTTGATGACGAATGGCTTCGCCCGGTCGCGGGCGGGGTCATCCAGCTTCACCACGCGAACCGATTTGCCGACCGCGGCAGGTTCTGGGTTGGCGGGAATCTCGGGGTCGGGAACGCCGGCTTCCTTGCGCAGGGCGGCGTCGATCGACTTGATCTGGCTGATGATGGCATCGCTGTTCGCGGGGATCGTGACCGCGGACAGCTCGTAAACCTCGGTCTCCGTGTACCGGATGCCACCGTTGTCCATGTAGCTGTACTCGATTGGCCGGAAGCCGATGCTAACCGCACGGACGAGGCCGAGCTTAATCGAGTGCCACGCCTCGTCGAGGCGGTCCTTCAGCGTGCCGGGCTCATCCAGCTTGGCAACCGTAGCCTCGAACACGATCCCCTTGGCGGTCGGCTTCTCGAAGGTCACGCTGCCGATCGGTTGATCATGCTTATGCTGCCACAGCAGTGAAATCGGATTGGCGAACTTGACGCCCAGCGGCTCGATGATGTCGCCGACGCGGTCAACGCTGGGCGACGTCGCAATGCCCCGGATGATGCGGGCGTCGTCGTCAGCCGACTTGATGGTCAGCACACTGAATGCGCGGTTCTGCATGAGGAGGCCTTTCAGAGGAACATGACCTGCAGCCCGGCGCCTGCGGCTTCCGGGTTGCGGGTCATCAGCATCACCGCGTTGAAGGCGGCGACGAGGGGATCGATCTTCGCCTTGCCGGCGACCTGTTTCGTGATGAGCACCGCGTTTCCGCGCTGCTCGGCTTTCGCGTTGCCGACGCACCAAGCCATGAGTTCTTGCCCGCCATGGATCAGCGTGCCGTCCTTCAGCTTGCGCTCCATGCCCCAGACAGCGGCCGAAAGCCGGAAACCCTGGCTGACGGCGAGCATCTGCTCGGCAGTGAAACCGCGGCCGGCCAGCTCGTCGACCAGCGCGGTGACGCCTTGAGGGTCGAGGCCAATCGCTGCTTGCTCAGGGAAAAGCCCGGCGTCCTTCACCTGCTCGAGCAGGTCCGCGACTTCGATCAGATCCTGGGTTGGCGCCTCGCAGCGCACCAGCGTCTTCTCACCGATGAAGTCGGTGAGCCGGCTAGCAATATCCTTCCGACGATCGAAAACGTCCTGCTGCGCCCAAGCCTTGCACCAAAGGATCCACTGCTTCGTCACCTTGTGCCGACCCAGCAGTGCCAGGCCGAGCAGATCGTCGAGGCCGCCACCATCGATTCCGGCAACTACGGCTTCGCAGATATCGAGGAAGGATCCGAACGAGCCGTCCCATAGGCTCG
Organism: Sphingomonas sp. Ant20; assembly: GCF_000783375.1. NCBI lineage: Bacteria > Pseudomonadati > Pseudomonadota > Alphaproteobacteria > Sphingomonadales > Sphingomonadaceae > Sphingomonas > Sphingomonas sp. Ant20. The sequence continues at coordinate 34,064 of NZ_JRVI01000012.1, read as the reverse complement.
CTTCGGCTTTGGCACCCTGCCAATACAGCGAGCCGATCCATGCGTCGTGACGCAGGCCGATGCCGATCTCGACATTCAGGTGCTTTGCGTAAAATACAGCGCGAGGCCCATCCTCACCGTGGTCAGCCTCGGCCGCCTTCTCCTCAAGCCAGTCCTGTGTGACCGATCGACCCATGTTCGGGTTAGTGATGAAGAAATTTTTCGCGCTTCAGGTGGTCACCGTCCGCGACCATCTCCTCGGGGTATTCGTACAGGACTGGCAGCTTTCGCGGGTCCACGATCTTTCCATCTCGGACGTCGCGGAAGTAGTTGAGCTTCTGCTTGAACACGCCTGCGGGTGGCTTGTCCGACTGCGTCGTCAGATAGATCGTGTACCCTTCGGGGCGGCTCACCTGGCCGCCGGTGGCCTCCTTCAACATCGAATCGGCGTTTGCCATTTCACCGAAGAGCCAGAGCTCATCCACCAGCACGCGGCTGGCCTTCTTGCCCGCCACCGTGCCGCTATCTGCCGCAACGATCTTGAGCGTGGATTTCATCTCGCGGTGGGTGATGAGCTTCAGGTGCTCCTGATGCTTCAGGAGATCCGTCAGCTCTTCATCGGCATCGATCATTCCCATGGCCGGTGCGAAGCTGTTGGCCGCAACCTCCTTTGTCGGCGCCAGGATCAGATTCTCGTCGTAGGACCGGAAGCCGCAGGCCAGCTCCGTGAGCATGATGCCGGCAGCCAGCGTCGACTTCGTATTCTTCTTGCTGATCAGCAACATGTACTCGGTGATCAGCTGCCGATTGGTGTCAGGGTCAAAGGCGCCGAACACGGCCGCAGCGAAGTCGAGCAGCCATTCGTCGCTTGCCTCACCGAACGTCGGCTGCCCAGGCAGGTCAACGATCTTGAGCGAGGTGAAAACGGCCATTTTGGCCTCAGCCGACGCCGGGAAGAGAGGCGAGAATGGGATCAGTGATCGTCGTTCGCAGATCCGACGCTTCCAATCCAAGCATGCGGTCGACCAGGTTGGCTGGGCCAACTTACGGCTTCACCACACTGAGGGCTGGCGTCCCGACGGGCCGGAACCGGCTACCGCCCGCCACCTCTCGTGCGCGATCCTGCGCCGCCGCCTTTTTGCCCTGCGGCGCGGAAGCCTCATTGATTGTCTTAAACGCGGTGGCGAGTTCCTTCAGGGTCTTCGCCCGGCCACCAAGGCTGATCGCGCCGAGCATGCCATCGCGGCGACGGCCATCGCGATCGTCAGCGGTGATCTCCTCGATCATCTCCTCGAGTTCGCCGGCATGCGTTGTCGTCGCCTCCAGCTCATCCAGCATACGCGACACCAACCCGCGTCCACGTTCGGCGATGGCGGCAGCATCCGGTACCGGCTCGCGTTCGCGCTCGACTGGCGGCGTAGACTGCGGAGGCGTCGAAGTACGCACTTTGCGTACCCTGCGTACCACTCGAACCCACTTTTCGGCCTTGGCGCGCTTCCGAATAGCGCCTTCCGAAATTGCGTGCCGGTCAGCTATTTCTCGAATGGAATCTTCGCCGGCCAAGTATTCAAGCTCGATGCGCGTCCAGTCGAAAGATGATTTTCGGGTTGCCATGACGCGGCACCTCCGGCCGAAAAGTACGCACCTCAAAACGTGAGGGGGAAAAAATCTGCGCGTGAGAGCCTATGGGGTCCAGCAGGGCGCGCCCTACCGATGGTCAGACCCTCCCCCCCGGGGGTGGGGCGGCGTGGTCAGTGTCGTTGGGCGCGCTCAGCGCGCTGCTTGCGGCTGTTATGGCAGGGCGCGCACAGGCATTGCAGGTTGCGCTCGTCCCAGAACAACGCCTCGTCACCGCGGTGCGGCCGCTTGTGGTCGACGACCAGCTGCGACGTGTCCGCGGTCATCAGTCCGCAGCTAGGCCACTGACACGTGAACATGTCACGCGTCAGGATGACCATGCGCAGGGCACGCCAGCGCGCCGTCTTGTAGAGCTTGCGCCAAGGCGCGTGCAGCATGCGGTCCTCGTCGCGGGTGCGCTCGACAGGCGGCAACGAACCAAGCCCTGGCCGCAGCGAGGTGAGGCGGTTCGGCAAAGCCTTGAGCTTGCCCAACTCCCTGACCTTAAACGGTAGCTGCGGCGTAAAGCTGCTCGCGCAGTAGGTAGCCCTCGAAGCCCCAGAGCTTGGCGATCGCGCGCTCGCGAGCGAACTTCTGACCCAGCTCGGCATTGAAGTTCTCAGGCGAAGCGCATGCGCTCTCACCGGTGACCGTAAAGCCGTTGACGGTGTGAAGCACGCACACGGTCAGAACATCGCCGAACACGGCGTATTCCTCACGAGCGATCTTCGCCTCGATCGAGGCCAGCGTGACGCGGGGTGCGACGGCAACAGCCGCAGCAGCGTCATCACCCTGTTGTAAGGTGCTCATAGAAGCTCTCCTGGAAGTGAGTTAGCGACCGCGGACAGCGGCGCGCAGGTCGATCGCGGCTTGCTCGGCCTGCTCGATTAGGCGCTCGCTGCGCCCCTGATGGCGCGACCCGCTCGACATCTCCTCGGCAATCCGAAGCACGCGCATGCCGATAGCGTCAACGCGGTCAGCTGTAGAAGGTCGGGTAGTTAATGCCATGCCATCTCCCGCCCTTGGGACATTCAGCGACGTTGCTCTGATTAATAGGGACACAGCACGACGCTTTCCGTGTTGGCAGCAAGATTTTGCGAGCTGTTAAGCTATGAGATTTGCCGGAGGGGACTTGACGGCGCTCTAAGCAAGGCTCCCAATCAAACAACGACCCGACTCGAGGTTGAGCAATGGAGAGTTAAGATGCTGAGTACGTACGAGCGTAAAAGGGATAGGCCATCAGCGCGTTGCCCCAGCGAAGCTAATAGCGATCACGGCTCGGAACAATCACCATGGCCTGACGATCATGTCGCAGATAATGACCACGGCTTATTCAACATCGTCGGCGACAATACAGTCGCCTATTCAGATCACGGATCCGCTACAAGGTCCCGATAAAACCGCCACTCAGGGGATTGGAGAGCCAGTCCCCTGAGTACTGATAACCGCTTAGAGAGCATGCGACTTACGCCATACAGTGGGACAATCGCTCGCAGCATGGCTCCTGCGTAAGGGCATGAGGGCGTCTCACACTGCTCCTCCCATTCCGCGTCTCATCTCACGCTCAATTACTTGGTGCCGTCAAATCACCGAGATTCTGCGCGCAAGCGCGCCTGTGCGCCCTGTGCCCTCGCAGCGCAGGCTTTGAAAATTCCCAGCGCGGCGGTTCCAGCGACAGCCGGTTGAGACTTGAGGGCTGCAGCAACAGTTGCGGGAACCCGTCCATCCAGCCGCCCCATATAGAACGCCGCCGTCAAATTCGCGACCTTCCGCGTTGGCTCGTTCTCGGCCTGCTCGCCGACGGCACTGGTTACAACCAGGCACCGGACATCGTCGTTCACCGTCTGCGCGTGCGCCGGAGCGGCAACTAAGATGGATGCTAGAACCAGACTGACGACGTTCTTCATATAAAGTTCCTGAGCGTAGTGGGCCACCAAGCATAGACCACATCAACGCACAAAGTAACGTCGCGTCTGACCATACCGTAAGACAATCGCTCGGTGCATAGCTCCAGAGTGAGAGGACGAGGGTGGCTAGCCAACGCGCTCTCGAAGGTTCTGCGCCGGTTGCTCGACATCCTCGATAAGTGGATCGCTGCGACCATGATGGCGCGATGAACTGCGCACATTTCTGGAGATCCGAAGTAGGCGCATGCCGATCGCCTCGACATGGTCAGCTGTGGTGAGCCGCAATTGCGGTGCCGCCATCGTCAACCTCCGTGGGCCTTGCAGCCACTAGCTTCTGTGCTAGCTCGTCGCAGTCTATCGGGCAAAAGCCTCGACTCTTAGAGCGCCCAAAGCGTTTGGGCCGATAGCCATTCGCGTGCCATAAACTCAGCACCTGCTCGACTGGAACGCCCAGCCGAGCCGCTGCTTCGCTCGCCGATAAAGCGCTCTTCGTGAGAGGCTCAGACGGCGAGAACGAACCGAACAAAGTCCACCCGGCCGCCGCGGAGTTGAGCGCCTTGTTAAGGGCGGGTCGCAGACGACGAATATATCGCGCTTCGGCCGCCAGCAGCTTGTCTGGAGCGAAAGGAATAAAAGAGACGGCGTCGAAGTCTTTGACCCCTTCACCGATGTGATCAGCGACCCGCCGTCTGACGTTGACCGCTTGGCCAACATAAACGACGACACCTTCCCGATAGAGGAAGTACACACCGCTTCGGTTAAAATCGGCAAGGCCTTGGATAAGAGCGAAGAGGCCTATCTCGCCAGTCACCCCAATCCCCATAGCTTCGCATTTCCCACCCGCGTATCGGTTGGGGGCAACGGGGAGGATACCTCTGCGCTCGTTGCAGCTGCTCAAGCAGCGTCTGCCCGATCCTGTACCGCATCTGTTCCCAGTAGCCAAGACCCGATCTTCAGATTGATGCCCGCGAACGCGACGAGCACAAATTTGCCATCCCCATCTTGGACAACTTCGCCGAACAGGCCCGCTGCTGCACCTTCGGTAACTCGCACTTGCTGCCCCACGGCAAATGCTTGGCGCTGCCCCTGCTTCGCCGCGCGCTTGCACCGGTCTTCGATTCTGCGCGCACCGGCGACTTCCGCGTCGCTGATCAGCGGTATGCCGCCAAGGTGCCGAAAAACTGAGAACCCAGGGTGGTCGCTGAAAGGCAGGGAGGCCAGCCGCAGTAATTCATCACGGTGAATTGCGCGTGCGAACACGAACGTGGGCATTATCGGCGCCGCGTACTCCACCCGCTCGCGCGTCCGCCCGCGGCGGCGAGTCAGCGTCTGCACTGGGCTCCATACGTCGAAGCCGGCCGCCTCAAGAGAGGCGACCAGCGGCAGCGTGCGCGACGCTCTTGTTCGAAGGATGCACCAATCGTTTCCCCGCCCCATCGTCTCAACCCTCGCTCTTATAGGTATGTGTCATGCCGCAGCCTGCTGGTCGTAGGACTCGCCGGGATCGATGCCGAAGAGGCGGATGTAATCCGCGCAGGTCGGCTTGCGGCTGGGCGCGCCGGAGGCGCCGGGCACTGGTACCGGCCGCGATGCGTCGCGAACCGGGCCCGCGCCGCGGCCAATCTTGAAGCGCTCGATTATCTCGGCCGCCTCTGCCGGCGTACAGCGGTCAGGCTCGGGCAGGGCGGGCGCTTGAACACCGACAGCCGGCGCGGCCAGCCGCTGGCGACGAGCCCAAGCCCCGCTAATCTCAGCCATGATGGTAGGAACGACCTTCGAAGGGTGGTCAGCCTTCTGCATCGCTGCTTCCGCACCGCGTTGCAGCAGGCCGATCGGGATGCCGTCGAGCGCGATCCGGGCAGCTTCGAACCAAGTATCCTGCTGTCTTCGTCCATGCCGACCGGTGCAACCAGCTGGAGGCATGGGAGCAGGGTCGTGATGAACTGGTCATCAGACGCCGGCTCCAGGTCCCGATAGTCCGCGGCGCGCCTTGAATCGCTCGGCAGCATCGACCGTGCGACCGTGACCGCTCCGCGACTGCCCGTTTCCGCCCACACGTCCGTTGCCTGATCGTTGTCCATCTCGGTTATCCTGTTCGATTATCCAGTTGCTCCACGCCTTCTGCCAGTCGGCTTTCCGGCCCAGCCCGTCCTTGTCGGCGGCGTTCGCAGCCCAATTCCGGAAGCTTTCGAGTGCACGCAGGCTCCAATCCTTGCCCCGTCGATCGACGATTGCTCGAGCAACGGTGTCGTCTGCGAACCGAACCGGCGCCCAATCTTCTGGAAGGCGGAACGGCTTGACCTTCACGGCCTGCACCCGCCCGCGCCTCGAAGGAGGCGAAGCCTCCGGAGAGGTTATGGTTCTTGATGGTTTGTCCGCAGCGGCTTCGGGGGTCAGCGCTGTTCGCTTCGGGGGTGAAATGGCTTCGGGGTGAAGCGGCTTCGGGGGTGCAGCGGCTTCGGGGGTTGGGTGCACGATGTACCGACATCCGCGCCCTGCGATTTCCTGCCGGCTCATGTGGCCGCTAGCCACGAGCGATTTGATGGCAGCCTGGACGGTGCGGTCGCTCTTGCTGCACTTCGCAGCCAAGGTCGCCATCGAGGGCCAGCAGAGGCCTTCATCGTTGGCGCAGTCAGCCAACGCGAGAAGGACGATCTTCTCGCTATCTGGCAGTGTCACGCTCCACACTGCGGTCATGATCCGGACGCTCATCGGCGGTTCTGCTCGGCAATGGCGCACAGGGCGCGAAGCTCAGTGGCGATCGACTGAACGCCGTTGGCGACCCGGATCAGCTGCCAGATCGCATACAGCACCGCGAAGACGGCGAAGAGGGTGTCGGTACCGTCCATTATGCGTCGGCCTCGGCGCGCAGCTTAGCGGCATGTTCGATCATTAGCGCGGCGCGCGCGTCGAGCGCTTCAGCCGCCGCACGGAGATCGTCACACGAGATCCCGCGCTCTGCACCGGTCTTCGCGCGCAGGCTGCGGGGTTCGATGTTCATCGCCTCCGCGAGCGCCGCGGCGCTGCCCAGCAGCACGCCAGCTTTCATCAGCCCGGCCATCCGCGGTACTGACAGCAGATGCGACGTGTGAGCCGCTTTGGCAGCTCGCTTAGATGCCAATCGCTTGGCCGCGTCGGCTTCCTGTTGCTGACGCCGAAGATCGCCGCGCACGCGCATGACCGCGTCGAGATCTTCTACGGTCGAGAGGTGAGCCGGTTTAGCGGTGCATGTAAGGGTGTCGGCCTGCATGTCAGAGCATCCCCGACGAAATGCCGCCGAGCGTATAAGCCGGGCCGCCGGTGCGGGTGTCAGGGGCGGCGACGAGCTCAGCGCCGGCAGCGATGCGGGCCATCTGGCGCTCGAACGGCGTCATGTCTGCCTCGATGATGCGGCGGGCCTCGGCGGCACCCAGGGCGGCCCGCGCGCTAGCGTACTCAGCGCGGCGGGCGGGCGGGCACCAGTTGAGCGCCGCGCGCTGCTTGGCATACGGCGTCGGCATCGGCTTCCCGGCGATCAGATCAAGCACGAGCCGCTTGGCGTCCGCGGCGGGGCGGCCGCCGCGCTTCAAGTCACGGTATTTCTCGCGCCACTCAGGCGGGCACCAGGCGAGCACCGTTGCCGATCGCGCCGCGCCCGCCGCCATCCGCTGATCCTTCGTGATCTTGTCGTTCGCCGCGCGCAACGTCGCGGTCATCCGGTGCCCGTGCTGGCGACGCTGTTCCCGCACCTCCGGGCTGATGTGCCGATTCATGCTGGCGCAGCGCGCGGCATGCGCGGCACGATATTCCGGATCCGCGAACCGCCGGGCGATGCCCTGACGGCGTTTCTCGGCGGCGACTGGGTCGGCGTTGTTGTGGCGGGTCGCGCAGGACTTGCAGCGCCCTGTCAGATTTCTCGCCCCGAGCTCGGTCGGGCAGTCCATGCAGGTGCGCGTCATGCCGCGAACTCCAGGTCGATGATGTAGGGGGCCGATGCGGGCTGATGATCGCAGCCGATGTCGGCGCGGATCCCGCAGCGGAAACAGGGGGTGCGATCGAGCACCGGGGGCAGGGGCTCACGGCGCTCGGCTTGGGCAATTGCCTCGGCGCGGTCCGTCTCCCTTTTTGAGCCATCCGGAGCCTTGCTGGCGCGGATCGTTGCGCCCAGCTCGGGAATGAGGATCTCACGCGAGAACGGCGTGGTGGTCACCACGATCTTATCCGCCGCGATGAGGTCGACCAGGGCCTTCTGAGGGATCGAGGAGGACCGCACACCGAGCAGCGATGCCAAGGCGAGGTTCGTCGGACAGCGGGCACCGGCGCGCGCCGCGCGCAGCAGTGCATCGTAGACGACGTCGCGGGACTGCGCAGCGGTGCGGCGGGGCTTCGTCATTATGCCGAGGTCTTCCAATCGAGGAAGAACAGGGAGGGTGGTCCTTGATGACCGTGCTCCCAAACGAACCACGCAAAAGCGATGACCCCATGGCCTTCGCCTTCCCCGGCGAGCTTCCCGCGACCCATCGGCACCCGGCGCGACATGATGTAGACGCGCGCTAGCGGCGTACTGGGGAACCACTTGCCCCGCTCGACGCCTTCCAGACACGCAAGGCGAAGGAACATCACGACCTTGCCCGTAATTAGCATCAGCGCGCGGTCGATGAACTGCAGGGCGTCGCGGAACGGCGGGTTCGTGAAGATGTTCGGCGCGCGAGGCTGCCACTGCATCAGGAAGTCGAGCTCGCCCTCGCCATAGCCGCGATCGATCAGGTCGGTGCTGACGACGGTATAGCCGGCGGCAGTCAGCGCATCGGAGATTGCGCCATCGCCGCATGCAGGCTCCCAGATCGCCCCGTCGAATTTCTCGACCTCAAGCAGAGCGCGCGTCGCCGCGGGCCACGTCGGATAGAAGTCATGTTTCTCGCGGTTGACCGGATCATCGGTCTGCGCACGCGAGAATGCCTTGCCACCCGCCACCGAAGGCGAGGTGTCAGGCACACGTGCAAACTCGCTCGCAGAACCGGGCTCAACCGGCACTGCGCTATTGAGCGCGTCCATAGTCATCTCCGTTGCGGGGTTTTCCGCGTAATATTCGTCGGCTTCAGGCGCCCTGACGGCCCGCCGACGACATCGGCAACACAGTCGCGATGATCATGTCGGCCGCTTCCTGGCACCTGGGTTGCTCGGTGTGATCGATCCGTCCGTCGGCCGCAGCAGTCGCGATCGTCGAAAGGTGGGCCATCGCGGTCGCAGCGATCAGCATCGGCTGCAGCGCATCCGGCTCGTCCATGCGGCGGGCGGTGTAACCGATCGTCGAGAGCAGGGCGCTGACGGCACGATCGCCGAGCAGCTGCGCGATGGAGAATGCGTCCTCCATGGTCACGCGCCGCTTCTTCTCCGGGTTCCGCGACATGATCTGGTCAAGCGTGTGGACCGAGACGCCGCTCTCGTTCGAGAGCGTGGCACGGCTGAAAGAGCGGTCGACGTTATACGCGCGCTCGATCTGCCGCCGCAGCGTGTCCCTGATACGTTCGTCCGACACGATGGGCCCAGTTTGGGCAGAATTATCGACGGTCATCGGCCATTCTCCCGTTCATGGAAACTGAGACCCTGATTACCGCCCCGAAGGCCGTTCGCCTCGCCGTTGCGCGCGCGCTGCTCAAGCATCGCAACCTCGTGACGGCAGCAGAGGTCGATGCCCCAGAGCAGCACGCCCGAGGCGATCGTGATGAGGACCGTCATGGCGACGATGGACCAGTAGTCCGTCACAGGACGTTCCCTTCGGCGTCGCGGATGACTCTGCCGTATGCCGCCGCGTCCCTGCCCGAGAGCAGCGACTGGATGAAACGGTGACGCTGCCAGACCGCATGGGCGTGGCCCAAGGCGAAGCACGCGAGGCACGCGACGCAGATCATGACGAGGGTCATGCAGCTTTCCGATCTCTGGAGGGACAAACCGGCGCTTGGCAGGACCGAACCGCAATTGCGGCTCGGCAACCACAGGCCGTGCAGTGCGTGACGTCGAGGACCGGTGCCTCGATGTACAAGGGATCGGAGGCAGCATGGAAACCGAACCGCTGCTCACCGATCGCGATGATCGCAGTAGCGGCGCCAGCGACGCGGGACGGCTCCATGGATGGGAAGGTGAGCAGCACCTATGCCGCTTTCTTCTGGCTGACGGCGTGGTCATACGCTGCCGTCAGGTCGCTCTGCCGCCAAGCCGGCACGCGGTTGTGCGTCTTCCAGTGCTGAACGGTCGTCGGCGCGATGCCGAGCACAGCTGCGGTTTTGCGAACCCCGCCGATCGTCGCAATGATCTGGTCAACGTTTTCCATGACCTATCAAGTACGGTATCCGTACACGATTGGCAAGGGGATTGTGCGACTTTCCGGCTAGCGCGTATCACGTGGGCCGCCCATCAACTAAAAATGGACACGTCCGAAAAGATCCTGGCGGCCCTGCGCGAGCGCAATGTTACGCATGCTCGGATCGCGGCGGTCCTCAACGTAACGACGAACAATGCAACCCGGCTCTACAACCCGGACCCGAAAACCGGGAAAACGCGGAAGCTGAGTTTCGACGAGGGTATGGCCTTAATCACCGCGTTCGACTTGGATAACCAATACGAGGATCGCCCGATTGAGCCGATGAGCCTACCAGTCGCAAGGTTGGCGGTTCAGTATATTGCTCAGCAGCTTGGCGTGCGGATCGATCCCGATGATGAGCGAGTCGAAGACCTCGCTCTAGACATTCGAGCATATTCTGAGTTCGCCGCATCTTCTCAGATTGGCGAAAATCTTGACCGAGCGGAGGGCTGGCTTGATGGTCGTCGATCGCGCCTGCCAGCTCGCACTTAAGTTGCAACGTCAGCAGCAGATCGCGCTCAGTCGCCGATAGGCGACGCTCATTTTCGTGCGCTAATCTCATCGCGAGCGATAGCCTGGCGGAAAGCATGCGCCTTCTGAATTAATGCCGCTCAACGGTAAGAATTGGGATTCGCGCGCCATGTTCTCATTGTGTTCTGCTGGGCGGCGTGTGTCGATAGGAAATTTCTTAGCCCGGCATTTTATCGAGTCGCCCGGAGTGTACGGAAACCGTTTGACATAGGCATACGGTAACCGTACATGTCGACTATCAGCCAGCCCGGCCCGGCTAGGAGACCAACGTGGCCGAGCAGGCTTCCACAGATTGGATCGAGTGCGATGGGACAGGGTGCCCTGTCTCGGATCTTGCACGTGTCCAGGTGCAGTTCCGGTTTGATCGTGACCGCCGCACCGCGGAGCGCGCGAACCCCGCCGACGGCCATCCCGCTTACATTTACCGCGACTGCTGGACGCATCAGGACGCCCTGTCTGACATCGTTGCCTGCCGGGTGGTCGCGTAATGGCTTTGCCAGCTCGCATTCCCAAGGCGGCGAAGCACGCTAGCCGCTGGATATCGAAGCGTCACCGCACGTCCGTCGCTGGCTTCGCTTGCTGCAAATGCGGTTCGATGAAGTCGGTCGAGGCCGCGCACGTCCGTATCGGGTCTGGTGCTGGCATGGGGCAGAAGCCGGACGACTGGCGCACTGTGAGCCTTTGCTCTGCTTGTCACAGGGGCCCGCGCGCCGACGCGCAACATGCCATGGGCGAGCGATCGTTCTGGGCTGGTATCGACTACGAGCGCCTGATCGCTGAATTCATTCAAGCGAGCCCGCTGCGCCGCGAAATCCTCGCCGCGCAGGCTGATCGCGCGCTGGGCGTCGCAGCATGACCGGCCCGAGCATGACCTGCGATCCGGACCTTGATTCCGCGATCACCGAGTTCCGCTATGTCACGACGCGGTTGCGGACGCTCGACCAGCAAATGCTGACAGCTGCGACCGACCGCTACAAGCACTTCGCCGCAATCAAGCACGAGCGGGGAGAGATCTGGGCGACCCTGCGATCGAAGGCCGAGAAGCTGCAGCTGGTACCCGAGGACCACCACCTCGGGGCGCGCGCGCTGCTGCTGGTCACGGAGGTCGCGTGGATCCTCTACGGCCGCAACCGGCGTAAGCCGACCCCAGCGATGATCAAGGCAATGGTCCGCGACATGGGCGAGCTCGCCGAGCGCGATCGCATCGAGGCCGAGGCCGACAAGGTCGAAAACGAGTTTCGCATGCGAACTTCGGCAGTCCGCGCATCCGCGGCTGGGGCCATTGCGCGCTACATCGATCTGAGCGCCGCATGACACAGGCCATCACCCCCTCGTCGCTGTGGCAGGGCACCCCGCATCCGACCTCGCGCTGGACGGTCCAGCAGATCGGCGCGCTGATGAAGGAAGGGCGGGATCCGGTCTCAGTGCCGACCGCCACTGTTCTTCGGCGCCCGCGGGAAAACCCTGACGACTGGACCATGCCGCCCAAAGCCGTCGAGCTCGTCCTGCCGCGCCTCAGGCTCAGGCACGACGGAAAGCGCGCCCAAGTGATCACGCCCGCAGGGGCAATCCAGTGGATGGACATCGTTCATGGTCGATAAGCACATCATCGCAGCCATCGCGGAGTCGGGCATCGCTGCCGATGACGCGCAGGACATGGCCGAACGTGTGTTCGGTGCCGTCCTGTCGTCGCTGGCAGCTGGTCGGACGGTCCAGATCCCCGGCGTGTGCCGGCTCCGGGCGCCCCGCAAGCCCGCATGGGTGCCTGGAACCTTGAAGCGCCAGGCCGTCGAGCAGCGCAAAGTCGGCATCGTGCACCCCGCCATCATCGAGAAGGGCGCGCCTTACGACGTCGCCAAGCCGATCGATCCGCAGGTTTCCAGCCACGCATGGGGGCAGGCGATCCGCGCCGCGGCCGAAGGGCAGGGGCAGTGAGCTACCTCGACCCCGCAGCTGCGGCCACGCGCGCGCCGCTTCCCCCTGTCCCCGATCTGTTGGGCGTCGTCTCCGCGGAGACCCTGATCGACCTGATGATCGCCATCCTCACCCTTGGAGATCGCCCGTGACCTGGAACCTGCTCATGTACGGCGCTGGTTGGGCCTGCCTCGCGTGCGTCTTCATCATCTCGATGGTCATGATCGGCGAGGCGCTGTTCCACAACTGGTCGCGGATCTGGCCCCGCGCCCTTGGCAACATCATCCTCGATGACGCCCCAGCTTCCCCGACTGCCTCGGTCCGTCCCCTCCGGACTGGTCATTCCCGGCTGCCCGTCGACGAGGCCGACGCCCAGCCAACCCATTCGAAGCGCGTCGCATGAAGATGCACAGCCAGATCGGCCGCAACTCAGCCGGGCCCCGCGAGAGCCAGCGCGTGCTCGACCAGGCCGAAGTCCTCGACCGCCGCGACCGCCTCATGCAGCAGCCGCCCTCCGCCGAGCGCAGCGCCGCCCTGACCACCATCCACGCCCAGCTGCGCAGCATTGATCGGAGAGCTTCCCGTGGCTGATGATGCCGAAAGAACAAACGACGTGGCCCAGGCCATGCTTGAGGGCAGCATCCGCACCGCGCGCGCGCTGGTCCCGAGTAGCGTCGCCGGTGAGAGCCAAGAATGCGGCGATCGAGCAGCGAATATTGGCAGCGTGAGCCCGGAGGACAAAAAACGTACTGCGAAGGCCGTTGCAGGCCGCCGTACCGTCACGCTGTTTCGAAAAGATCGCGGCACGATACTGTGGTGGAGATACTCAGCCCGGAATGCCCCAGTTGGCATCCTCGTTAGCGGCCTTGGCCGTTCGAACCAGATGCTCGACGTAGTTCTGAAAAACCGGAACTGTAAACGTGACGAGCGTCGGTTCGCCCTGTGGCTCCTTGAACGTCAGGACGACGAACCGGCTGCCTTCCTCGTCAAGTACGAGCCCGGCCTCCATCGCACCAGTGCCGCTGGGAGTGATGATCGTCGCTGCATGGTAGTGCCTCTATGGTCGTCCAAAGAGCGGCTTTAGCGCAGCGGCACCGCCGCGTCAGCGTCCGTCGAGCGTTACGCTGCGTCGGCGGCCGTTTGCGACGCGCCTCGGTCATTGGCAGCAACAGCTGTGTTAGTCGCGGATACGACACGAGCTGTACCGCCTCGCGCCTTCGTCCTGCGATATTCCAGATAAAGTGCAATCAAAGAAAACATGGCGACCTCAAGACGAGTCCTGCTGGATGGCAGGACAGGCTCGGCACATGTGACGGCTCGCTAGGCACTTCAAATGCGATTAATCAAATCGCCGTTGCGCCAATCGAAAACGCACATTGTCACCCCACCACGGGAATGTCGTCAATCAGGGCGGCGAGCGAACCGTCTTTGAAGGTGTGCGGTCGCACTACTCTATCGGGAAGGGAGATTTTTAGATGGCGCCGTTCAAGCGGCTTCATAGCCCGAACCTTTTGGGCCATTAATAGCAACGACCCCTCGAACAGAAGCTCGTTTCCTTCGTCGTCTTTTTGCGCTGCTGGCATCCGCACCAATGTTGCGGCCTCGGTCCACGGGAAATCCATTTATTGTATTCCTAAAAACGTCCCGCGTTTGGTCATCATACCACATCGGCGCCGCTATGCCATTGATCATACGAAGGATCGGAGACGGCATATTTCGCCGGTGAACACTCAGCACCGTAGCACGCTGCACATCGTGGCGTGCAGTTGACATGGTGCGCTTATCGCCCCGGAGGGCGGGCCTTGTTCATGCCACCCAAAAACCCTCACCGCTGGGTCCCGCAGCCGCTGGTCTCGCCGTGAAAGCTCACTTTACAGATCAAGAAGGACAGAACCGATGAGCGCAGCTCCGTATTGGCCGCGCATGCTCAAGCGGGCGAATGCCGCGAAATACTGCGAGCTCACGCCGCAGCAGTTTGACGCGGAGGTGTTCGCCGGCCGGCTGCCGGGGTCGGTCGCGATGTCGGGAGGGCCGCGTTGGGATCGCGCCGCACTCGACGCGAGCCTCGACGAGATGTCGAGTGGGGCCAACGACTGGCGGAAGGATCAGCCGGGCCTTGCCGCATGACCTGCCCAAATATGTAAAGCGGGTGCGGTCGAAGGGCCGGGAGTACCTATATTTCGACACCGGCAAGGTGGTCGACGGAAAGCGGCTGATGACTCGCCTGCCGCCGCTCCGGTCAATGGAGTTCGGAGGAAGCTATGCGGCGCTGATGGGCCACCGCAATCGGAAGACGAAGTCGACCCTCGTAACGGTCCCGGTTCTCGTCGACATGTACCAGCGCGGGGCCGCCTACGGCGCCTTGGCGCCGTCGTCGCGCAAGCTGTACGACATCTATCTTCGCCGCCTGGAGCGGGCGCTGCCGACCGCCCCGGTCAACGGCATCACCCGCGGCGACATGCGGACGGTGCTGGACAAGATGGCCGCAACGCCGGGCGCGGCAAACGCATTCCTCAGGACGAGCGGCGCGCTATTTGCCTGGGCCGTCGATCGCGAGCACATCGCGAAGAACCCGTGCGACGGAATTACGATGATGGATGGCGGGGAACACGAGCCTTGGCCGCAGCATGTGCTGCGCGCGGTTCTAGCCGCCGAAGACCCCACGGTGCGCCTGCTCGCGCATCTGCTCTACTACACCGCGCAGCGCCTCGGCGACGTGCTTAGAATGACCTGGTCGGATGTTGCTACCGATCGCGTCGAGGTCCGCCAAGACAAGACGAAGAAGCGACTAAGCATCCCGGTCCATAGCGCGCTGAGCGCGGAGCTTGCGAAGCACGAGCGGGTGGAGGGCGCGATATGCCGGACGCCGCGCGGCGC
Organism: Sphingomonas sp. Ant20; assembly: GCF_000783375.1. NCBI lineage: Bacteria > Pseudomonadati > Pseudomonadota > Alphaproteobacteria > Sphingomonadales > Sphingomonadaceae > Sphingomonas > Sphingomonas sp. Ant20. The sequence continues at coordinate 18,899 of NZ_JRVI01000012.1, read as the reverse complement.
GCCGCTGCGGGACGACAACGCCCGCAAGATGCTTAAGGCTTTCTCGGCCACTGCCGGCGCGCCCAGCGTACCGCACGGCCTGCGCAAGAACGCCGTGATCGCGCTGCTCGAGGCCGGGTGCTCAACCGCCGAGACCGCATCGGTCAGCGGCCAATCGCTGCAGATGGTCGAGCATTACGCCCGACAGCGCAACCAATCGACGCTCGCCGATGCCGCCCTTGCGCGGTGGGAGAGCAAACCGTGAACGTACAAACAGTGGAAAACTCTGCTCGCGACTCGCGCAATTCTGCCAACTCGGGTTATCTGTCAATTAACCCGACAAGATCGAGGGCCTCGAGCAAGGCACGATGCGCGGCCTCGATCCGAGCGACGAGCGCCGCGTCGCCGATCGCATTCGCGTCGATCGTCTCGGGCCAATGCTCGGTGATGAGGCCGGCGATACGGTCGAGGCTGGCGTGATCGACGAGGAAGCGGGGATCAACCGTCCGGGGGTCGGCGACGACGCGCAGGCGCAGGCAGGCGGGGCCGCCGCCATTGGCCATCGATTCGCGGACGCGACGATTTCGAGCGCGCGGATCGATCCGTTGCCCGCGACATGCTCGCCCAGCCAGCGCCAGACCGGTGCGTTGCTCCGCGCTTCCTCGGGCAGGATCAGCGTCATGCCCGCGGCGCGCGAGACGAGCTGCGCGTTGAACAGATAGGAGCTGACTGCATCTTCGAGGCTGACGCGGGCGCTGGGCACCTCGACGATCTCGACCGAGGGCATCAGCCGTCGCAAATCCTCATAGAAGCGGTCAGCGTCGGCAAAGGCCTGCTCATGCGTGAACAGCACGGTTTCGTTGGCGACGGCGACCACGTCGTTGTGGAACGCGCCTGCCGCGATCGCCGCATCCGACTGGCGCACGAAAAGGGTCCGCGCGGGGTCGAGCCCGTGCCGGCGCGCGATCGCCTCGCTGGCCTCGCGGTGCTGGCGCGCGGGAAATGGGCCGCCGGCTTCGCCATAGACGAAGATCTCGCGCCCGGTGCGCCGTGGGCTTCGCACAGTCGCATGTGGTTGGCCGCGCCCTCGTCGCCGAACGGTAGCGGGACGGGCGGGTGTACCGCGAAGGCCGGGTTGGCGAAGGCGATACGCAGCTGTGCGAGCGTCGCGGGCCATTCGTGGCTGCGGTGCGGCATCGTGCCGAGGTTCGCGACGCTCAGGTGGCAGCGCCCGTCCGCGGTATCAGGGGCGGGCGATACGGTCGCGGCATTGGCCGCCCACATCGCCGAGGCCGACATCGCCTGCGCCTGCAGATGCATGGGTGCGTCCGCATACCGGGTCGCGAGCGCATCGAGCCAGCGATGATCGGGGCGGGGGTGGGGGAGGAGGATCCCCTGCACCAGCCCGAGGTCGAGGTTCGCGCGCATCTTCGCGATCCCCTGCAGCGCGGCGGCGCGGGGCCGTGCGACAGCACCCGCATTACGGGTCGCGGCCAGGTTGCCTGGGCTCAGCCCTGCGTAATTGTGACTGGGACCGATCAGGCCGTCGAAGTTGATCTCGACCAGGTTGGCGCCGCGCATCAGAGGCGCGCCACGTGGAGGACGGATGCGCCTTCGCTGACGTCCAGCGCCGCTGCGCAGCCTCGCGAGAGGGCGATGCCATCGGCCACCGGGCGGATATCGCCGAACGCACACCGGAAATCCGCCAGCGTACCCGTCGCGACCAGCGCTTCGGTCGTGACGTCGCTGGCGGGCAGGGTGTCCGCGATCGTCACGACCTGGGCCGTGCGCGCATCCGCGATCGACCGGACCTTGTCGGTGCGCGCGGTCATCGTCGGCCCGCCGTCGAAGATGTCGACATAATTCTCGAATGCGAACCCCTCATTCTCGAGCATCCGCATCGCCGCCCGGCCGGAGGGGTGTGGCAAGCCGATCGCGGCACGCGCGGTCTCGGACAGCATCGCGGTGTAGATCGGATGCTTCGGCATCAGATCGGCGATGAACTGATGCCCATTGATCGCATTGAACTGATCGGCGTCCTGGAAATTCATCCCGAAGAACCGCCCCGCCAGACCGTCCCAGAACGGCGAACCACCCGCCTCGTCGATGATCCCGCGAAGCTCGGCCAGGATCCGGTCGGCGAATCGGGCGCGATGCGCCTTGATGAAGAGATAGCGGCTGCGCGCGAGCAGCAGGCCCAGCCCGCCGGCCCGCTCGCCCGGATGCAGAAACAGCCCGCCGACCTCGCTCGACCCCTCGAGATCGGTGGCGAGGCTCAGCATGTCGGCGCGGAAGGTTCGCGAGAGCTCGCGGCTGTGCTGCGTCAGCGTGCCGATCCGGTAGCTGTAGAAGGGCCAGCTCTGACCGACATGCGTGAACAGCTGACACGTGCCGCGGACTTCCCCCGTCTCGCAATTCTCGAGGACAAGGACGAACAGTTCGTCGCTGACCACGCCGTCTTCGGCGGGCGCGGTCCGGGCGAAAGCGGCGTGGCTGCGTTCGAGCTTGGCGCGCAGCGCGCGGCGATCGGGGGGCAGGTTGGTAAAGCCCCCACCGGTCAGCTTGGCCATCTCGTACAAGGGCTGGAGGTCGCTATCGACCGCCGCGCGGATCCGGAAACTCACAGATGCGTCCTCATAAGCCGTTCTCGCAGATTCGCAGGATGGTGACCGCGGACAGCGCCGCCCGCTCGGTCAGACTCTCGGGGATCATGAATTCGTCCGGCGAATGGATCGCGCCGCCGCGGACCCCCATGGTGTCGACGACCGGCACGCCCGCGGCCGCGATGTTGTTGCCGTCGCACACGCCCCCGGTCGCTTTCCAGGCGATGTCCAGGCCCAGGTCCGCGCCGCTCGCCTTGACCAGCGCGAACAAGTGCGCGGCCCCCGTATCGATCGGCTTGGGCGGACGATTGAAGCCGCCATGGACCGCAATCTGGACGTCATGCTCGGCCGCCACCGTCGCGACGACGGCGTCGATATGCGCGCGGGCCTGGGTGATGTCCTCGCGCGTCGCCGGGCGGAAGTTGATGCGAAGAACGGCGACGTCGGGAACGACGTTGTTGGGTCCGCCGCCATCGATCCTTGCGGGATTGACGGACAGCCCGGGCCTGCGGACCTTTGACAGCTGGACCGCGATATCGGCGGCCGCGACCAGCGCGTTGCGGCCCTCTTCAGGATTGCGGCCGGCGTGCGCGCTCCGGCCGCGGACGGTGATCGAGAAATTACCCGTGCCACCGCGTGCGCCGGCCAGCGTGCCGTCAGCAAGCGCCGGCTCGTAGGTCAGCGCTGCAATCTTCCCTTGCGCCGCGCGAGCGAGCAGGGCGGCAGACGAGAAGGAGCCGGTCTCCTCGTCCGAGTTGATCACCACGTCATACCCGATCCGCCGACCCAGCGGGCTGGCCTCGATCGTCTTGAGCGCGGCCAGCATCACGGCCAGCCCGCCCTTCATGTCGGCGACGCCGGGTCCGTTGATCGTGCCATCCGGCAGATTCCGCAATGTCTGGAACATGTGGTCGTGCGGATAGACCGTGTCCATGTGACCGGTGAACAGCATCCGCATCGCGGCATCCGGGCGAACGCGAAGATGGAGATGCCGACCGTGGTCCAGCGGGTTTACGGTGCCATCGGTCGCGACGCTATCGGCCGGTTCGGGCTCGACAAGTGTGATATCGCCGGGAAGACACGAAAACGCGTCGGCGAGCAGCCCCGCCATCGTCGCCAGCCCCTCCAGGTTGCGCGTGCCGCTGTTGACCGCGGCCCAGCTTTCCACCTGCTGCAGCATCGCGGCCGCATCAAGCCTGGCGACCGCGCCTGTTTCGTCGTGCGAAAGTCCTCTCATCCCCCCGACCCTAGCCTCGCGCGGCGCGGGGGGGAACCGTCAGAAGCTGTAAACCAGCGCGGCGCGGCTGGTCGTGTCGGTCGTCATCGATCCCGCCGGCGGTTCGCTTTCATATTGAACGGCATAGGACAGCGAAGCCGATAGCGGACCGATCAGTTTCGCGGTCAGCGAAGTGGTTCCACCAAGCGTGCTGTTGAACCGCTGGACATAGGCGGATGCGACTTGGGTGACCGACAGGCCGTTGGTGATCCGCCAGCTGAAGTTCAGCGTCCCGCGTCCGGCGATCGCGCTCTGGTTCGTGTCGTCGGTGAACTCGGTGTTCCGATATGCCGGCCCCAATTCGAGATCGAGCTTGGTCCGTGCCGATTTGAGCACGCTGTACCCGCCGCCGACCGAGACCGAATAGCGGTTATTATAGCCGAGGAACCGATCCCCTTCATACTGCGCCGCGCCATAGATATAGGCGCGGTCATCGATCTTGTAGTTGGGTTCGTAGGAGGCGAGATAATGCTCTCGCACGGCGACATTCTGATTTTCCTGGTAATCCGCCTGGGCGTGGAATTTCTGCCGCCAGCGCAGGCCTTCGCGGGTCAGGTCGACAACCGCAGTACCGCCGGCCGTGTCCGAATTGCCGGTCGTGAGATAGCCGCCCACTTCGGCGCGGCCGCTCCAGAGGTCGAGGAAGCTGGCCTGACGGATGACCTGTGTGCGTTGGGCGGCGCGATCGGCCTTCCACTTTTCCGCGATTGCCAGAACCGCGTCGCCGCTGAGCGGGTCGGCCGCGCGGGCATATTTGACGATTGTCGAGACATCGCTCTCGTTACCCGCATCGAGTGCAGCATCGAGCATCGCGCGGATATTTTCCGGGATCATCACGGTCTGGGCGATGGCGGCCGCGGGGGCCAATGCCGTCACCAGGAGGCCGGCGAAAAGCGGGAGACGGAAACAGCGCATAATCGGGTCAAAATCGCGACAGGAGGAGGGGCTGGATCGGCACACAGCGTTCCGTAGCGTCACCACGCCGCGTTGGGAACGGTTCAGCGCGGTCCGCTTGCGCCGAGATGTGGCGCGAAGGCGGCCAGCACCTCCTCGTAGAGGCGTTTCTTGAACGGAACGATCACTGCGGGGAGTTCGGCGGGGTCGATCCAGCGCCAGGCATCGAATTCCGCATGTTCCGTGTCGATCGCGATATCCCCGTCATCGCCGTGGAAGCGGTAGAGGAACCAGCGCTGCCGCTGGCCGCGCCAACGGCCCTTCCAGACCTTGCCCAGAAGTTCGGGGGGAAGATCGTAGACGAACTCGCCCGGGGCCTGCGCGATCAGCGTGACCTTGTCGGGTGAAACGCCGGTTTCCTCGCCCAGTTCGCGAAGGGCCGCGGCCTCAGGGTCCTCGCCGGGGTCGATCCCGCCCTGCGGCATCTGCCACGCGTCGAGCGTCGAGTCGCTGCGGCGGCCCACGAACACCCGGCCCGCTCCGTTGATCAGCATGATGCCCGCGCAGGGACGATAGGGCAGGGTGGTCGGATCGGTCATCCCTGCCCATTCGGGTGTTTCCTGACCGTCTGCAAGCCCGAAGGCGGTCGAGCCGCGCCACGCGATCATGCATCCTCCGAAAGGACTCCGCGTTGAGCGAAGGACATGGTGGTCGCGTATGATAGGAGCAGGGGGATGAGGCGGACCTTGGTGAAGTGGCGGGGTTTGTCCGCGCCGTCGACGATCGGCGCGGATCAATCGTGCGGTCGGTCGCGATGATCCATGTTGTCCACCATCCCGATTATGTGACCCCGGCGCCCGCCCGGTCGACCTATCGCTGGAACAAGAACGGGCTCATCCGCGATCTGCTGCGCGCGCATGGCAGCGCGGTGGCCTGGCACGAGCCGCGCGCGACGCCGCGTGAATGGCTCGAGGCGGTCCATGAGCCGGACTATGTCGCCGAGGTTCTCGAAGCCCGCGTGCCGCCCTTGAAGGAACGCAGGATCGGCTTTCCGGTCAGCGCCCCCGTTGCCCGCCGCGCCGCGATCGTTCCCGACGGCACCTGGGTCGCCGCGGTGCTCGCGCTGCGCCACGGCTTTGCCGCCAATACCGCGGGCGGCAGTCATCATGCGCTCGCCGATACGGGCGCGGGCTACTGCGTGTTCAACGATCTCGCCGTCGCTGCGGTCCGGCTGGTCGAGGAGGGCAGCGTCGAGCGGGTCCTGGTGGTCGATTGCGACGTCCATCAGGGCGATGGCACCGCCGCGCTGCTCGCGGGCCGGCCGGGAATCGCCACCTATTCGATCCATGCGGACAAGAACTTTCCGGTGCGAAAAGCGCAGTCGACGCTCGACGTACCGCTGCCTGACGGCGTCGACGATGACCAGTATCTGGCGACGCTGGAAGAGACGCTGGTCCCGCTGCTCGATTCCTTTGGCGCCGACCTGATCCTGTATCAGGCGGGGGTGGATCCCTTTGCAGGAGACCGGCTCGGCCGGCTGTCGCTGACGCTCGACGGACTGGTACGACGCGAACGCCTGATCGCGCGGCTGGCGATCGCGCGTGGCATCCCGCTGGCGAGCACCGTCGGCGGCGGCTATGGCGACGATGCGCTCGCCATTGCCGAGCGCCATGTCACTGCGATCATGACACTTGGTGCGGCATTCGAGGATGCCAAGGGAACCGCAATGGCCTCCAAAGTGTAGCAGCAGGCGATGACAACACCCGTACTTCTCTGGCTTCGCCAGGACCTTCGCCTGCATGACCACCCGGCGCTCGTCGCCGCCACGCAGGAAGGGCCGGTGATCCCCGTCTATATCCTCGACGACGACGCGCCCGGCGACTGGGCAATCGGCGGTGCCCAGCGCTGGTGGCTCCATCACAGCCTCGAGGCGTTCGCCAAGTCGCTCGACAAGAAGGGCTCCCGCCTCATCCTGCGGCGGGGCGATGCGGTTGCGACGCTGCAGTCGCTGATGACGGAGACGGGCGCGGAGCGGGTGTTCGCGACACGCCAGTATGAGCCATGGTGGCGCAAGGCCGAGGATGCGCTCGGCGACGCGATCTGCCTCCATGATGGCAACCAGCTGGCTCGGGTCGAGAGCGTCACGACCGGAGCAGGCGGGCAGTTCCGTGTCTATTCGTCGTTCTGGAAAGCATTGTCGCAGATGATGCCGCCACCGGAACCGGTGGCGATGCCGCGCAAGATCGATGCGCCGGAGACGTGGCCGGAATCGGACGCGGTGGAGAGCTGGAAGCTGTTGCGACCAAGCCCGACTGGTCGGGTGGCTTTTCCAACTGGCGCCCCGGTGAGGACGCCGCGCGGAAGGCGGTGGCGCGGTTCGCGGACGTCGCCGACGATTACGACCACGACCGCAACATACCCTCGACCGAGGGGACGTCCCGGCTGTCCCCGCATCTTCATTTCGGCGAGATCAGTCCTCGCCAGGTCTGGCATGCCGTCTCGGGACACGGCGACGGCGTCACGACGTTCCGCAAGGAAGTGGCGTGGCGTGATTTCACGCAGGGCGTGGTGCTGGCGCTCCCCGATTATGCCCGCCGCAACGGAAGGCCGGCGTTCGATGCGTTGCCATGGCGCACCGGCAAGGCGGCGGCGTCCGATCTGAAAGCGTGGCAGACCGGTCGGACAGGCTATCCGATCGTCGATGCAGGGATGCGACAGCTCTGGGCGACGGGCTGGATGCACAATCGCGTCCGGATGATCACCGCGAGCTTCCTCGTCAAACATCTGCTGCTCGACTGGCGCGAGGGCGAACGCTGGTTCTGGGATTGCCTGGTCGATGCGGACTACGGCAATAATTCAGTCAACTGGCAATGGGTCGCGGGCACGGGGGTCGATACGAACATGTTCGGCCGGATCATGGCGCCGCTGTCGCAATCGGAAAAATTCGATGCGGGCGACTATATCCGACAATGGGTGCCGGAACTCGCCAAGGTTACGGGCGACGCGATCCACGACCCGGACGAGTCCGGGTGTCGGCCGCGCGACTATCCGGCCAAGATCATCGGTCACCGCGAGGCACGCGAGCGCGCGCTCGAGGCGGGGCGGCACGCGCGCTGACGCCTTTTGGCACGCGCCTCTTTCCTAGGTCGCGACGCTGTTGCATGGAGCGCCGCGATGACCGCCGCCCACGCCTTTGACGATGCCGCTACAGGGCGCGCAACCAGTGCAGCACGCCTGACCGCGCCGATATTCCACCGCCTGCTCGACCGGATCGATGCAGGTCTCGAGAGCGGCGGTATTGAGGCAAGCTTGCCCGACGGCACCCGCCGTTTGCTGGGAGGGCGTGCACCCGGGCCGATGCCGATCGTCACCGTCCATCGCTGGCGGGCATTGGTAAGGCTGGCAACGGCCGGATCGGTCGGCTGGTATGAAGGCTGGACCGCGGGCGACTGGTCCAGTCCCGATCCGGTCCCGCTGTTCGACCTGTTCATGCGCAACCGGATATCGCTCGGCAGGACGGCGCGATCGGGCGGGGTTGCGCGACTCTCGGCCCGCGCTTGGCACTGGATGCGACGCAACCACCGCACGGGATCACGGCGCAACATCGCCGCGCACTATGATCTCGGCAACGACTTCTACGAGACGTGGCTCGATCCCAGCCTGACCTATTCGAGCGCGCTGTTCGCGGAGCCGATTAGCGAGGCCGAACCGCTCGAGCATGCCCAGACGACGAAGCTCCAGGCGATTCTGGACAGGACGGGTACGCAGCCCGGCGATCGCATCCTCGAGATCGGCTGCGGCTGGGGGTCCTTCGCAGCCCTCGCCGCGCAGTCCGGTGTCGACGTGCATGGCCTCACCCTGTCGACCGAGCAGAAGCGACAGGTCGACGCGCGGATGGCCGAGGCAGGGCTGACGGGGGTGACCGTCTCGCTGACCGATTACCGCGACGTCGTCGGAACCTATGACGCGGTGGCCAGTATCGAAATGGTCGAGGCGGTGGGTGAGGCCTATTGGCCGGCCTATCTCGACGCGGTCGCACGGGCGCTGAAACCCGGCGGCCGTGCCGCGCTTCAATATATCACGATCGACGATGCGATCTTCGACGCCTATTCGACAAGCGTCGACTTCATCCAGCGCTACGTGTTTCCCGGCGGCATGCTGCTGTCCGAGCCGCGGTTCCGCGCTCTGGCGGAGGCGCGCGGGTTGACGTGGGAGGATCAACGAAGCTTCGGGCTGCACTATGCCGAGACATGCCGGCGTGGCGGATCGCGTTCGACGCCGCTGTTGCGCAGGGGCGCCTGCCGGCACGGCTCGACGCGAAGTTCATTGCGCTGTGGCGCTATTACCTGATGTATTGCGAGGGCGGGTTTCGCGGTGGCGGGATCGACGTCGCGCAGGTAACGCTGGTGAAGCGACGCTGATCGTCCGCCCCGCAAGGGGAAGGATTTAGGCGACGCGCTCGAAATGGCCGGGTTCAAACCCTTCGACAGCCAGCGCGACGATGCGGTCCGCAACGACCTGCGGATCCTTGACCGAATTCGGATCCTCGCCCGGATAGGCGCGCGCGCGCATCTTGGTGCGGGTAGCGCCGGGATCGACGATCGCGGTGCGTATGCCGCTGATCTCGGCCATCTCGTCCCCATAAGCGCCGAGCAGCGTCTCGAACGCCGCCTTCGAGGCACCGTAGAGCCCCCAATAAGCGCGCGGCTTGCGACCGACGCTCGACGTGACGCCGATCACGCGCGCCGACTTCGCCCTCTTCAGCATCGGATCGAACGCGGCGATCATCGCCGCCTGCGCGCTGACGTTGAGCGTGAGGACCTGCGCCATTTCCTTCGGATCGATCGCCGGGACCGACGACAGCGATCCCAGCATGCCCGCATTCAACACGAGGATGTCGAGCGCATCCCAGCGATCACCGACCGCACTCGCGAGCCGGCCGATCGCCTCGCTCTCGGCGAGGTCGAGCGGCGCGATCGTCGCGGAGCCGCCGGCGTCATGGATCGCTGTCTCGACCTCTTCGAGGCCGCCCGGCGTGCGCGCGGTCAAAACCACGTGCGCGCCCTTTGCAGCGAGCGCGATCGCGGTGGCGGCGCCGATGCCGCGCTTGCACCGGTGACCAGCGCAAGCCGGCCTTCGAGAGGCTTGTCGGTCATTCTAGCTCCAAGACTCTCAGATGACGCGTTCGGCGAGCATCGCGAACTGATCGACCTCGGCGCCCTCGTCATGATCGGTCAGCGTGGTCGGGTAATCGCCGGTGAAGCAGGCATCGCAATATTTCGGTCGGATATCCGCGCGCTTGGCCTCACCGAGCGCCTTGTACAGCCCGTCGATCGAGATGAAGTTGAGGCTGTCGGCGTGGATGAAGCCGGTCATGCCGCCCAGATCGAGCTTGGCCGCGAGCAGCTTGGCGCGCTCCGGCGTGTCGACGCCGTAGAAGCAGGAGTGGCGGGTCGGCGGGCTGGCGATGCGCATATGGACTTCGGCCGCGCCCGCCTCGCGCATCATCTGCACGATCTTGAGCGAGGTCGTGCCGCGGACGATCGAATCGTCGACGAGGATGACGCGCTTGCCCTTGATCAGCGCACGGTTGGCGTTGTGCTTCAGCTTCACGCCGAGATGGCGGACCTTGTCGCCCGGCGAGATGAAGGTGCGACCGACATAATGCGAGCGAATGATTCCGAGCTCGAACGGAATCCCCGATTGCTGCGCATAGCCGATCGCCGCGGGGGTGCCCGAATCTGGGACCGGGATGACGAGATCGGCATCGACCGGCGATTCGATCGCGAGCTGCGCCCCGATCGCTTTCCGCACCGAATAGACCGAATGGTCGTCGACGATCGAGTCGGGGCGCGAGAAATAGACCCATTCGAAGATGCACGGCCGCGCCGCCATCGGCGCGAACGGGCGGATCGAGCGGATCTCGGACCCCTGGACGATCACGAGTTCGCCCGGCTCGACCGCGCGGACGAAGGTCGCGCCAACGACGTCGAGCGCGACGGTTTCGGACGCAAAGATCACTGCGTCGCCAAGCTTGCCCATGACCAGCGGCCGGATGCCCAGCGGATCGCGGCAGGCGATCATGCCCTCGGGCGTCATTACGATGAGCGAATAGGCACCCTCGACCTGCTTTAGCGCATCGATGAAGCGATCGAGCAGCGTGCGATAGTTCGACGTCGCGACGAGATGGATGATCGTCTCGGTATCGCTGGTCGACTGGAAGATCGAGCCACGACGCACGAGCTCGCGACGCAGCCGCATTGCGTTAGAGATATTGCCGTTATGCGCGATCGCGAAACCGCCCGTCGACAGCTCGGCGTACAGCGGCTGCACGTTGCGGAGCGCGGTCTCGCCGGTCGTCGAGTAGCGGACGTGCCCGCAGGCCACCGTGCCCGGCAGCGCGCGAATCACGTCGTCGCGATCGAAGTTCCCGGCGACATGCCCCATCGCGCGGTGCGTATGGAAATGGGCGCCGTCGAACGTCGTTATGCCGGCGGCTTCCTGGCCGCGATGCTGCAGCGCATGGAGGCCCAGGGCGACAAGCGCCGCCGCGCCGTCGGTGGCCGAGACGCCAAACACCCCGCATTCTTCACGGAGTTTGTCGTCATCATAAGGGTTTGTGGTCAGCATGCCGGGTCTCACGTCGTGCGGAGCATGCCCTATAGTCGCGGTTCACACGTTTGTCGCCTCCTTGTAATAACATTGCGCAATGGGTTTGATCTCTCGCGTCGCTTCGCGCCCGCTTTCTGGTATGTCCCCGGGCATGACACACAGCCGCGACACGGGCCTGACGCTCGATCCGAAGTTCGACTCCTCCGGCCTGCTGACGGCGGTCGTCACCGATCGCGTGTCGGGCGATGTCTTGATGGTGGCGCACATGAATGCCGACGCGCTGGCGCAGACCCAGGCGACCGGAGAGGCGCATTTCTGGTCGCGGAGCCGGCAAGCCTTGTGGCGCAAGGGGGAGACGTCGGGCAATGTGCTGCGCGTCGCCGAACTCCGGATCGACTGCGACCAGGACGCGATATGGGTGATCGCCGATGCCGCGGGCCCGGCCTGTCACACCGGCGAACGTACCTGTTTTTTCCGGCGTATAGAGGGTGATGGCCTGGTGACCGCCGAATGAGCCACTGGCGTGGCGGGCTCATGCTCCTGCTGTCGCTGCTGGCCGGATGCGACGGTGCGTCGACCAGCATCACCAATACCGAGAGCACGCCCGGTTCGCGGCTCGAGTCGGCGGCGCGGAGCGCGGGTATCGTTGGTGATCCCGGTGCCGCGCTTCAGGGCTCCTGGGCGCGCGATACCGACCGGATCTGCATCATTGGGACCGAGCGGGTCAGCCGGATCGGCGTCAGCGTCGATTATGGCGAAGCTCAGAGCTGCGCGGCATCGGGGACCGTCGAGCGCTCCGGCGAGCGGCTGCAGATGACGTTCGGCAAATGCGCATTCGATGCGCGGTTCGACGGGGATCGCATCACATTCCCCGCCGACATGCCCGAAGCGTGCGAAGCGCTGTGTGCGGGACGAGCCTCGCTTGCCGCGGTGACGGTCGATCGGTTGAGCGAGTCGCGGTCCGAGGCGGCCACGCTGCGCTCGAAGGCGGGCAAATTTCTATGCCGAGATTGACGTTGACGTAAACGAGAGCTAAATGTTCCGGCATGGCGACCAGAGCATCCCCGGCAGAACGGGCATCTCCCGAATCCTATGCGGTGATCGAACCGCGGCATGATCGCGACCATTTCACGATATCGGATCTGTCGAGCGAGTTCGACGTGACCGCACGCGCGCTTCGCTTCTACGAAGACGAAGGGCTGATCGCGCCCGAGCGACGGGGCACGCAGCGTATCTACTCGCACCGCGACCGCGCACGGCTCGCATGGATCCTGCGCGGCAAGCGTGTCGGCTTCAGCCTCGGCGAGATCCGCGAGATGATCGACCTTTACGACGTCGGCGACGGGCGTCGTGCGCAGCGTCAGGTCGTGATCGAGCGCAGCCAGTCGCGGATCGCGCTGCTGACCGCGCAGAAGCGGGATATCGACGCCGCCATCGACGAACTTACCAATTTCGTGGCCCTTCTCGAAGTCGGCCGCGCCAACGACCAGCAAGGATAGACCATGCCCCAATATACGCCCCCCCGTCCGCGACACGCGCTTCGTCCTCGAACAGGTCGTCGGCCTCGACCGCTACAGCAACCTGCCGGGCTTCGACGCGGCTTCCCCCCGACGTCGTCGACGCGGTGCTGGAAGAGGGCGGAAAATTCGTCGCCGAAGTCCTGTTCCCGCTCAACCTGTCGGGTGATCAGCAGGGCTGCACCCGCCACGAGGACGGATCGGTCACGACGCCCGACGGCTTCAAGGAGGCGTACAAGCAGTATGTCGAGAGCGGCTGGGCGACGCTTGGCAACCAGCCCGAATATGGCGGGCAGGGGATGCCGCACGTCGTCTCGACCGCGTTCCAGGAATACATGATCTCGTCGAACATGGCGTTCGCGATGTACCCCGGCCTGACGCATGGCGCGATCGCCGCGCTGGTCGCCAAGGGATCGGACGCGCAGAAGGCGATGTACGTGCCGAAGATGGTGTCGGGCGAATGGGGCGGGACGATGAACCTGACCGAGCCGCAGTGCGGCACCGATCTGGGCCTGATCCGCACCAAGGCCGAGCCGCAGGCGGACGGCTCCTATGCTATCACCGGCACGAAGATCTTCATCTCGAGCGGCGAGCATGACCTGACGGAGAACATTATCCACCTCGTCCTCGCCAAGACGCCGGGCGCGCCCGACAGTTCGAAGGGTATCTCGCTGTTTGTCGTGCCGAAGTTCCTCGTCAACGAAGACGGTTCGCTCGGCGATCGCAACGGCGTCACCTGCGGGTCGATCGAGCACAAGATGGGGATCCACGCCAACTCGACCTGCGTGATGAACTATGACTCGGCGACCGGCTGGCTCGTCGGCGAGGAGATGAAGGGCCTCGCCGCGATGTTCATCATGATGAACGCGGCGCGTTTGGGCGTCGGCCTTCAGGGGCTGGGCGTGGCCGAGGTCGCGTATCAGAATGCGGTGCAATATGCGCAGGACCGTCGCCAGGGACGCGCGCTGACCGGGCCGAAGGAGCCGCAGGAAAAGGCGGATTCGCTGTTCGTCCATCCCGACGTGCGCCGCATGCTGATGGAGGGCAAGGCGATGACCGAGGGGTTGCGCGCGTTGATCCTGTGGACCGCGCTGCAGGGCGATCTCGAGCATAACGCCGCGACCGAGGAAGAGCGTCAGCTGGCGGGCGACATGATCAGCCTGCTGACCCCGGTCATCAAGGGCTATGGCACCGACAAGGGCTATGAGATCGCCACCAACGCGCAGCAGGTCTATGGCGGTCATGGCTACATCGCAGAATGGGGCATGGAGCAATATGTGCGCGATGCGCGGATCGCGATGATCTACGAAGGCACCAACGGCGTGCAGGCGATGGATCTGGTCGGTCGCAAGCTGGCGCAGAACGGCGGTCGCGGGATCCAGGCGTTCTTCAAGCTGGTCGCGGACGACGTTGCGGCGGCCAAGAGCGATCCGGCGACGGCGGCATTTGCCGAGGCGCTGGAAAAGGCGAACGGCCAGCTTCAGGCGGCGACAATGTGGTTCATGGCGAACGGCATGAAGAACCCTGAGAATGTCGGCGCCGGTGCGGTCAGCTACATGCATCTGATGGGGATCGTCGCGGTCGGCGCGATGTGGCTGCGGATGGCGGTTGCCGCCACCAAGCTGAAGGCGGCCGGTGAGGGCGAGGCGGCGTTCCTCGACGCCAAGCTGATCACCGCGCGTTTCTATGCCGAGCGGATCCTGCCCGACGCGGGCGCGCTGCGTCGCAAGATCGAGGGTGGCGCGGAGTCGCTGATGGCGTTGCCGCCGGAGATGTTCATGGCGGCGTGATCGCCATCCTCCAGACGTGAAGGGCGCGGGCATCGGGATATCCTCCCGCGGCCCGCGCCCTTTTTTTTGTCCATGTCGCTCGGACAAAAAAGGGGAGCCGTTGCCGGCTCCCCTCCTGAGGTACGATGTGTCCGGGGATCAGAAGTTGATCCGGACACCTGCATAATAGCGGCGGCCGAGCGGATCATAAGTGCCCGCATCGGTATCCTGGCCGGCCGACGCGCCGATATCGGCGAGATAGGGCGGCTTGTTATTGAGCAGGTTCGACCCGCGACGTAGAATTCGAAGCCGTCGTTCGTCTGGAAACGGATCTGCGAGTCCAGGTAGAATTGCGGACGGACGCGGTACAGCGGATTGGTACCCGGGCGGGCGCCGGTCAACTGGTCGTCGAGGCTTGCCTGGCTCATCCAGGTGCCCGTCGTCGTAAAGCCGACACCATCGATGTCATAGGACAGGTTCGTCGTAAACCGGTCGCGCGACGCACCGATCTCACCCGCGAAATAGTCACGATCCGCATCGGGCAGGGGCACCGTGTAGCCCGAGATCAGATGCGTGTATGAGCCTCGCAGACCAAGTGTGCCGGCGAGACCGATATCGGCGAGATCCTGGCGATAGGTGATGACCGTATCGATGCCCCGGGTCTTGACGCCACCGCTGTTGAGGAAGCTGGTCGTCAGCTGGTCGAGCGACCCGGCGCTGTTCGGCCCGAGCGCGGCCGCACGGCGCGTGATCTGGCTGCAATAATCCGAATTGCCCTGCTGGTAGCACTGGTTGACGATGTATTGCAGCGGCGTCTGGACGATCGCATCCTTGATCCGGATGTTGAAGTAATCGACCGTGACGACGAGGTTGCGCAGCGCTCGGACCGAACGCGGGTTGATCACCACGCCCGCGGTGAAGGAATCGCCCTTCTCTTCTTGGAGGTTGCGATTGCCCGCCTCGAAGCTGGTGACGCCTGGATATCGGCCTGGTTCGCGGCGAACGCGCCGCCGTTCGCCGCGATGTTGGCGAGCACGCCGGACGCGGCACGGCAGGTCGTGCCGAGCGTTCCGGCCGTCGCCGCGGTCACGCCGATGCAGGGATCGTTGACGCTTGGGAAATTCTGCTGCGGAGCCTGGAACAGCTCGTTGATGTTCGGCGCACGCACCGACCGCGCCTGCATCACGCGGAAGCGGATATCCTCGACCGGTGCCCATTCGCCGCCGAAATTGTAGCTGTAGGTGGTGCCGACGGTCGAATAATCGGACACGCGGATCGCGCCGCGGACGCTCAGCGACTGGAAGAACGGCTTGTCCTGGATGATCGGTGCGACGACCTCGCCGAACCCTTCCCAGAGATGGAAACGTCCCGCGGTCGATGGCAGCGCGTTGTTGCCGTTCAGGCCCTGCTGGGTGAGCAGATCGAAGTCGTTGCGGCTGCTCTCGCGGCGGTATTCGGTACCGACGCTGAAGCCGATCGGGTCGGCGCCGAACAGCGAGAAGAGCTTGCCCGATACGTTGCCGCCGGCAACGGTCTGCGTGACCTTCGTGCTGAGCGTGGTCGGCACGGCGAGATAGCCGGCCGCCGGTGCGAGCGCGCCCGCGCCGTAGATGTTGGCGGGAACGCAGCCTGCTGCGCGCGCGGTCGGATCGGCGCACACGATCTGCCCCGTTGCTGGGTCGCGATAAGAATTTAGCGCCTGGAAGAAGTTAGCGGTATTAAATTGGCCGGTTCCGACCTGTCTTCTTTGGTCTGGCCATAGATCCCATAAACTTCATAGTTAAAGCGGTCTTCGAGGAACTTGCCGTTTGCGCCGCCCGCGATGCGGAACAGGTCACGGCTGGACCGGATCGTCCGGGGTCCGAAATCGGCGAGACGGCGATCAAAATAGATGTCCCGCAGTCCATCATTGTCGGTGTCCGTCGCAGCATTGAAGATCGCGTCTGGCACATAGGGGTTGCGATAGGTTACGCCGCCGACGACCGTCTGGATCGGGATCTGGCCCGAATTGCGTGGGTTGCTGAAGGTCGAATCGAGGGGGAACGCCTCGATCACGGTGCTGACCTTGGTCTTGGCATAATTGCCCTCGACGAACAGGTTGAGTGCAGGCGACACCTCGTAATTTGCGCGGCCGGCGGCAACGTAGCGCTCGACGGGAACGGCGAGATAACGGAAGTCGGACCGGTTGAAGCCGTCCGGGCCCGCGGCCGTACCATCGGCATTGACGCAGCCCCCCGTGCCGTTGGCGGACGCGCAATCGCGCAGCGCGCCATCCTGACCATAGGTGAAGGTGCTGTCGCCGGCATAATAGCGACCCTGCGGCGCAAACCCCGAAAGATACGGCCGCTGCGGCGTAAACAGCTCGGCATCGTTGCCTGTTAGATAGCCGCGGCTTGTCGAATCGACGGCGCTTGAACCCGCCTCGGTGAAACGGTCGCGCTTCAGCACTGTACCCTGCTTCGAATAGCCACCGAACAGCATGATGTTGCCGCGATCGTCAGCGAAGTTCTTCCCGACGAGGGCATTGACCTGACGGTCGAAGCCGTCGCCATATTGCGACATGCCGACTTGGCCGTCGAGCTGGATGCCGTCGAACTTCGTCTTGTAGATCATGTTGACGACGCCCGCGACCGCGTCGGACCCGTAGACGGCCGATGCGCCGCCGGTCAGGATGTCGACGTTCTCGAGGAACTGCGTCGGAATCACGTTGAGATCGACCGCGCTGCTGCCCGGAAGGCCCGAGACGAAGCGGCGGCCGTTGACGAGGACCAGCGTGCGGTCCTCGCCAAGGTTGCGCAGATTGACCGTCGCTACGCCCGCGCCCTGCGTCGCGAAGCTCGAATTGGTGCGGCTGACGCCCGGCGTACCGAATGCCGGATTCTGGAGCAGGACGTCCTGTACGTTGATCGCGCCGGCCTGCTGGATCTGCGCGATGCCGACGCTCTGGAGCGGCGAGGCGGCGGTGGCCGACGGCGATGCGATGCGCGAGCCGGTCACGACGATCTCGCCTGCCGGCGCTTCTGTAGCACCCTGCGGGTTCTGATCCGTCGCGGTCTGGGTCGGGGTCGCTGGCTCCAAAGCCTCTGCCTGAGCGGCTGCCTCGGGCGTGGCCGCAGGCGTTGCCGGAGCGGTTTGTGCGGCAGCGGGGAGCGTGGAAACCGCAACGAGGAGGCTCGTGGCGAGCAGACTGCGACGATAGGCTTGGGTCATTTAATACTCTCGACTGAAACATTCCGACGAAGGGGCAAAGCCGCTGACCTTCGTCGATGCGCCGCCGTTAGGCCGCGCGGCGCGGCCCGATCCACTCGATTGAGACGAATAGGATCGTTTTTTTACAATGTGTTTCATCCTTGCAACAGTCTGGAGGGATTGGGTTTCCAGCGCCTCGGGCTGACGCGCCGGAGCCGCCAAGCGTGCAGGTGAGGCACCCGATCAGCCGCATGCGATTTCCCGATCGCCGTCTTCCCCCGGGGGGCGGCTGTTGGCGTAGACGGAGCCATGGCGGTTACCGTGTTTCCCGATCTCGTTGCGAAGAGTGTCTCCGGGACATGACGGTCCCCGGAACATGGGCGACCGTTCTGGCCGGCGTTGCGACGCTGCTGCTGCTCGGGCTTGGCGGGCTGCTGCTGTTCCTGGGATTGCGCGCGCGCGCCGGCGTCGCGACGACCCTCGCTGAGAATGCGACGATGCGCGCGTTGCTCGATGGGTCGCCGGCCGTCGCGACGGTCGTCCGCTCGGATGGACGAGTGGAGATGCCGCAGCGGATGGCGGACTGGCTGGGTATTCCGGCGCCACGCTATCTGATGGATCTGGCGGGTGAGGAATCCGGGCTCTCACCCGAGGATGCTGCCGCGCTGACCGCTGATGTGACCGCTGCACAGCGTTCGGGCCGGCCCTTCGTCCGTGCCGTCCGCCCCGTCGGTTCGACGCGGGCCATCACGCTGCGCGGCGCGCGTGCGCCTGGTGCGATGGGGGCAACTGGCAGCATCCTGATCTGGGCGTTCGATGCAACGGACAGCGAATCCGAGATCAAGCGCCTCGGCACTGAGACGGCGCGGCTTGGTGCCGCCTATGAGGCGCTGACCGGGCTGATCGAAGCGGCGCCGCTGCCGATGTGGTACCGGGCGCGCGATCTCAGGCTGTCGATGGTCAATTCCGCCTATGTCGCGGCCGTCGAGGGCCAGGATGCGCAGGACGTGGTCGCGCGCGGCCTCGAACTCGTCGAGGGATCGGGGCGCGGCGGGCCGCT
>NZ_JRVI01000119.1:0-7278 GCF_000783375.1 Sphingomonas sp. Ant20 | reverse complement strand
GCTCGCGGTGACGGCCCCACCCCCGTCCCCTCCCCTGAGGGAGGGGCAAGTCGTTACAACATGCCCAGTTCGAGCTTCGCCTCGTCGGACATCTTCTGCGGATCCCATGCCGGATCCCATACCAGATTTACCTCGGCCACCCCGACGCCCGGCACCGCACCGACGCGCATCTCGACCTCCATCGGCATCGATTCCGCCACCGGACAGTTCGGCGTGGTCAGCGTCATCGTGACGACCGCATGCCCGTCCTCGGTCACCTCGACGCCGTAGATCAGCCCCAGGTCATAGATGTTCACCGGGATTTCGGGATCGTAAATGTCCTTCAACGCATCGATGATCGCGTCATAGACCGCGCCACCCGGTTCGCCGGGGGAGTCCACCTGCGGCTTCTGCGCCAGGAACCCGGCGAGATAGTCGCGCTTGCGCTCCGCATCGCCGTCGGTGTCGAGCACGACACGCGCCTTGGGCGGCGACTGCACCGCCTCGACTTCCTCGATCTCGAACCGATCGCTCATCCAAATATCCTCGTTACTCGCGCGATACCGCGCACCAGCGCATCCACGTCAGCAGGACCGTTATAGACACCGAAGCTCGCCCGTGCCGTCGCCTCGACGCCCAGCATCTCCATCAGCGGCTGGGCGCAATGATGGCCAGCCCGGATCGCGACGCGCTCTTCGTCCAATATGGTGCCGATGTCGTGCGGATGAACCCCTTCGATCGTGAACGAGACGATCCCCGCCGAATCCGCCGGGCCATAGAGCCGCACCGAATTGATCCCCGACAGCGCCTCGCGCGTCGCGGTGACCAGCGCGGTTTCGTGCGCATGGATCGCCGCCAGCCCGATGCTCTCGACATAGTCGATCGCCGCATGCAGCCCGAGCGCGCCGACGATATGCGGCGTCCCCGCCTCGAACCGTCCCGGCGCCGGCGCGTACGTCGTCTTCGCGAACGACACCTTGTCGATCATCGACCCGCCACCCTGATAGGGCGGCATCGCCTCGAGCAGCTCGGGCTTTGCCCACAGCACGCCGATCCCGGTCGGGCCGTACAGCTTGTGGCCCGAGAACACGTAAAAATCGCAGCCGATCGCAGACACGTCGACCGCGATCCGCGGCACCGACTGGCAGCCGTCGAGCAGGATCTTCGCCCCGACCGAATGCGCAATCTCCGTCGCCCGCTTCGCGTCGAGCACCGAGCCGAGCACGTTCGACACATGGCCGAGCGCGACCAGCTTGTGCGCGGGCGTGATCATCCGCTCCATCGCGTCGAGATCGATGCAATGGTCCGCGGTCAGCGGCAGCACGTCGATCGCGACACCGCGTGCCTCGGCGATCATCTGCCACGGCACGATGTTCGAATGATGCTCGAGCATCGACAGCAGGATGCGGTCGCCCGCCTTCAACTGGGTCCCCGCCCAGCAGGTCGCGACCAGGTTGATCGCCTCGGTCGCGCCGCGCACGAACACGATCTCGTCGGGCGATCCCGCGCCGATGAACCGCGCCACCGCCCCCCGCGCCGCCTCGTACGCGACGGTCATGTCGGCGGAGCGCTGGTACACACCGCGGTGCACGGTCGCATAGGTCTCGCCATAAGCGCGGGTGATCGCGTCGACCACAGCTTGCGGCTTCTGCGCGGTGGCGGCGGTATCGAGATAGGCCCAGCCGTCGGGGATAGCCGGGAAGTCCGACACCCGGTCGAGCGGGCGCGTTTCGAGCGTCAGGGTCATAATGCCGCCTCCAGCCACGCATCCGCGTCCGCAACGAATGCATCGCGCACCGTCGCGTCCGCGATCTGCGCGAACGCATCGCCGACGAACGCACGCGTCAGCAGCGCCTGCGCCTTGGCATGCGGAATGCCGCGGCTCTGCATGTAGAACAGCGCGCGCTGGTCGAGTTCGCCGACCGTCGCACCGTGCGCGCACTTCACGTCGTCCGCGAAGATCTCGAGCTCGGGCTTCAGATTGACCGTCGCGGTCCGCTTGAGCAGCAGCCCGCGCAGCGACTGCACGCCGTCGGTCTTCTGCGCATCGCGCGCCACCTCGACGCGCGCCGCAAGGCTCGCGGTCGACGTGTCCGCTGCGACCGCGCGCCAGATCTGCTTGCTCTGCCCGTTCAGCGCGGCATGCCGCACCGACAGCGCGCATTCCTGCCGCTGGTCGCGCCGCGTCAGCAGCGCGCCGCCATATTCGGCAAACGCATCGTCGCCCGAAACGGTGATCGCGCCGTCGATCCGCGTCCCCGCATCGCCCGCGCCGAGCATCGTCACGATCAGGCTCGCCCCCGCACCGACATCCGCCTCGTCGCGCACCGACACGAAGCCCGCGGTCTGCAGCAACCGCACCGCACGCGTCAGCTTCGCGCCCGCGCCCAGCCTCATCCGCGTCGACCGGTTCGACCAGCCGGTCCCGACATAGGTCTCGACCACCGACGCCTGCGCGCCGTCCGCGAGCACGATCTCGGCGGGAACATGATTCTCGCCCCCGGTCGCGATATGGACGATCTGGATCAGCTCCGCCGAAGCATGCGCCTCGACGCGCAACGACCAGCCATGACCGGTCGTCCGCGCGCCCAGCACATGCGTACCACCCTCGAGCGGCGCGATCGCGACATGCCGAAGATCACTGCGACCTTCATCCAGCACGCCATCGACAAACACCGCCCGCGCGCCCTCAAGCTCGAGGAACCACGAGCCCGCCAGCGCCTCACCGCGCGGCAACCCCGCCGCCGCCGCAATCGCCGCCGGATCACCCCCAGCGCCACGACTCCTCGCGCGTGGAGGGAAGTTCGAGAACGCTCATGATGCGGCCCACGAAAAACGAGAATGGTTCACGCGAAGGCGCGAAGGCGCGAAGAGGCGTTGGAAGGATATTGCTGACGAGATTATTGACCACACGCCCTTCGCGCCTTTGCGCCTTCGCGTGAGCCCAATCTTTCCTGCCTGCGGCGCGAAGGTAGATCATGCGGCGATCCCCACATAGCCTTCGCTCTCGAGCTGCTGCGCGAGTTCCTTGCCGCCCGAGCGGACGATCCGCCCGTCGGCCAGCACATGGACAAAGTCCGGCTCAACATAATCGAGCAGCCGCTGGTAATGCGTGATCAGCAGCACCGCCTTGTCGGGCGCGCGCATGATGCGGTTGATGCCGTCGCCGACGACGCGCAGCGCATCGATGTCGAGGCCCGAGTCCGTCTCGTCGAGGATTGCGAACTTCGGGTTGACGATGCCCATCTGCACCATCTCGTTGCGCTTCTTCTCGCCGCCCGAAAAGCCGACATTCACCGGCCGCTTGAGCATGTCGTAATCCATCCCGAGCAGATCCGCCTGCCCGCGCGCGAGCTTCAGGAACTCGCCGCCCGACAGCGCCTTCTCGTCACGCGTCGCGCGCTGCGCGTTCAACGCCTCGCGCAGGAACTGGACGTTCGACACGCCGGGGATCTCGACCGGATACTGGAAGCCAAGGAACACGCCCGCCGCGGCGCGCTCATGCGCCTCGAGCTCGAGCAGGTCGACGCCGTCGAACGTCACCGAGCCCGACGTGACCTCGTACCCAGGCCGCCCGCCGAGCACATAGCCCAGCGTCGACTTGCCCGCGCCGTTCGGCCCCATGATCGCGTGCACCTCGCCCGCGTTCACCTCGAGCGAGAGCCCCTTGAGGATTTCCTTGCCGTCGATCTCGGCATGAAGGTTTTCAATTTTCAGCATCGAATTCTGCCCAATTCCAAATCTCTAATTTCCGCGGCGCGTCCTGCGCCAGCGCTGTCCCGTCATGCCCGCGCCAGCGGGATGACGGGCGGGGATCACCCCACAGACCCTTCCAGCGAGATCCCCAACAGCTTCTGCGCCTCGACCGCGAACTCCATCGGCAGCTGCTGCAGCACTTCCCGCGCGAAGCCGTTGACGATCAACGCCACCGCCGCCTCCGCATCCAGCCCGCGCGACATCGCGTAGAACAGCTGGTCCTCGGAGATTTTCGACGTCGTCGCCTCATGCTCGATCTGCGCGGACGGGTTGCGGACCTCGATATACGGCACGGTATGCGCGCCGCACTGGTCGCCGAGCAGCAGGCTGTCGCACTGCGTGAAGTTGCGCACGCCCTCCGCGGTCGGTGCGACGCGCACCAGCCCGCGATAGGTGTTGTCCGAGCGCCCCGCCGAAATCCCCTTCGACACGATCGTCGACCGCGTGTTCTTGCCGAGGTGGATCATCTTCGTGCCGGTATCGGCCTGCTGGCGATTGTTCGTCACCGCGACCGAATAGAATTCGCCGACCGAGCCGTCGCCCGCCAGCACGCACGACGGATATTTCCACGTGATCGCACTGCCGGTCTCGACCTGTGTCCAGCTGACCTTCGAGTTCTTGCCCTGGCACAAAGCGCGCTTGGTGACGAAATTGTAGATCCCGCCGACGCCGTTCTCGTCGCCCGGATACCAGTTCTGTACGGTCGAGTACTTGATCTCGGCATCGTCGAGCACGACGAGTTCGACGACCGCCGCATGCAGCTGGTTCTCGTCGCGCATCGGCGCGGTGCAGCCTTCGAGATAGGAGACGTACGACCCCTTGTCGGCGACGATCAGCGTGCGTTCGAACTGCCCGGTATTCTCGGCATTGATCCGGAAATAGGTCGACAGCTCCATCGGGCAGCGGACGCCTCGGGGATGTAGACGAACGTGCCGTCGGAGAAGACCGCGGAGTTCAGCGTCGCGAAGTAATTGTCACGCTGCGGCACGACCTTGCCGAGCCACTTGCGCACCAGGTCGGGATATTCCTTGATCGCCTCGGAGATCGACCGGAAGATCACGCCCGCGGCCTCCAATTCCTTGCGGAACGTGGTCGCAACCGAGACGCTGTCGAACACCGCGTCGACCGCGACGCGGCGCTTCGGCGTGCCGTCCTCGTTCAGCGGATCCTCGACCACGCCCGCGAGCATCTTCTGCTCGCCGATCGGGATGCCCAGCTTTTCATAGACGCGCAGGATCTCGGGATCGACCTCGTCGAGGCTCCCGAGCTTCGGCTTCGCCTTGGGCTCCGCGTAATAATAGGCGTCCTGGTAATCGATCGGCGGCACGTTGAGCTTCGACCAGTCGGGTGCTTCCATCGTCTGCCACAGCGCGAACGCCTTCAGACGCCAGTCGAGCATCCACTGCGGCTCGCCCTTCTTGGCGGAAATGAAGCGCACCGTGTCTTCCGACAGGCCCTTGGGCGCGAATTCCTGTTCGATGTCCGAGGAGAAGCCCCACTCGTACGTCTTGTTCGCGGCGGCATAGGCCTCTGCGTTCCGGGTAGCCATCATTCCATCTCCGCCGCAACGCGGCTCTCTAAAAACTCTGCGATCTCTGCGTCTCTGCGCGAATATGAGATTTTGCGCGCGGAGGCGCAGAGATCGCGGAGAAAGGGGTTAGGCGCTGCGCGCGTCATGCGGGCACCGGCGAATTCGGGACTTGCAAAAGGCTGGCGAGCGTCACGCCGGCGAGTGCGCCGCGGACTGCGCCGTTGACCGCGTTCCAGTGCGGCTTCACCTTGCACGTCTGGTCGATGCAGCAATCCTGCGCCGCACCGTCGACGCACGCGGTCAGCGCGATCGGGCCCTCGACCGCCTCGATGATGTCGGCGAGCGAGATCGACGCGGGCGGCCGCGACAGGCGAAACCCGCCGCCGGTCCCGCGCGTGCTCTCGATCAGCCCCGCCGCCGACAAGCGGCTTACCAGCTTCTGCACCGTCGGCAGCGGCACGCCGGTTTCCTCGCTCAGCAGCGTCGCGTTCAGCCGCGCGATACCACCGCAATGACGCGCCGCGGCGCTCATCATCACGACCGCATAGTCGGCTAGGCTGGAAAGACGCATGGTGACTTGTGAGTCCAATCGGACCGATATGATCCGATTGACAAATGGGCTTTGCGGGCAGCAGCGTCAACCCGTCCGTCAGTGCTAACGACTCGCAACTGAGTCCACTTCGTCATTCCCGCGGAGGCGGGAATCCACTCTGTCTTTTGCGCCTGCGGACGGATGGATTCCCGCCTGCGCGGGAATGACGGAAGAAGGGTTTGGCCACCCCAGCCGATCTGGGTAAGAGCGCGCATGGCCTTCTACCACCCGCTTCTCTTCCGCCTCGACGCCGAACGCGCGCATGGCCTGACGATCGCCGCGCTCGCCGCCTGGGGCAAGGCGGGCACGCCGCTCGCGCCATCCGTCCCGCGGCTTGCGACCAGCGTGGCGGGGATCGCCTTCCCCAACCCGGTCGGGCTCGCCGCCGGCGCGACAAGGACGGCCGCGCGATCGACGGGTTCTTCGGGCTCGGGCTCGGCAGCGTCGAGATCGGCACGCTCACCCCCCTGCCCCAGCCCGGCAATCCCAAGCCGCGCATCTTCCGCCTCCCCGAAGACCGCGCGGTGATCAACCGCCTCGGCTTCAACAATGGTGGCCTCGACGCGGCGCTCGACCGGGCGAAGGCGCACGGCCGCGGCAAGGGCGTGCTCGGCATCAACGTCGGCGCGAACAAGGACGCGAGCGATCGCACCGCGGATTACGTCCACGGCGTCACCCGCGCCGCGCCGCACGCCGATTACATCACGATCAACATCAGCTCGCCCAACACCCCCCGGCCTGCGCGACCTGCAACATGGCGCAGCACTGCGCGATCTGCTCGCCGCCTGCACCGCCGCCAAGGGCACCACGCCGATCTTCCTCAAGGTCGCGCCCGACCTCGAGCCCGCGGACATCGACGACATCGCCCGCGCCGCGATCGACAACCGGATCGACGCGCTGATCGTCAACAACACGACGATCGGCCGCCCCGGCCTGCGCTCGGTGAACGCCAAAGAAACCGGCGGCCTGTCGGGTGCCCCGCTCGCCCCGCTCGCGCGCCAGCGCCTCGCCGACTTCCGCAAGGCCACCGGCGCCGCGATCCCGCTGATCTCGGTCGGCGGCATCGGCAGCGGTGCGGAAGCCTATGCCCGCCTCCGCGCAGGGGCGAGCCTCGTCCAGCTCTACACCGCGCTGGTGTATGAAGGCCCCGGCCTCCCCGCACGGATGCTGCGCGAGCTCGACGCGCTGCTCACCCGCGACGGCTTCGCCAGCATCGCTGACGCGATCGGCGTCGACGCCCGCTGACACACTTCGTCATCCTGGGCTCGACCCAGGATGACGGCGAGTTTGCGGCGGACGCCTTGCCACCCACCCGATCCGCGCTAGGTTCGCACGCGATGAAGACTCCACTCCTCGCGCTCGCCCTCCTCCTCCCCACCGCCACCGCCGAAGCCCGCCGGACCGCCCCCGCCACCGGCCC
>NZ_JRVI01000118.1:0-4886 GCF_000783375.1 Sphingomonas sp. Ant20 | reverse complement strand
GGGGGCGGCGGGTGCCCGCCACCGGCTTGCGCAGCTGTTCGAGCCCGGAGATGCCGCACAGCCCGCAGGACGTGTCGCTGGTCCGGTGGCGGACGCGGTCGTGGATCCGCCCCCTGCACCGCTCCGACAGGCCGACACGGACGATCCAGCCCGCCTCCGCCTCGAACACGTCGATGTCGCGCACGTCGTCGGCGCTGTCGGCGAGCCGCTCGGTCAGCAGGAAGCCGGTGGTGAAGGCGGGCAGGTCCGCCGGCGTCATCATCATCACCGCATAGCCAAGCCCGTCGACCTCGATCGCGACGGGCACCTCGATCGCGATCGCGCGCGTGCCCGCCGCGACGGCGTCGGGGCGCAGGATAGTGATCGCTTCGGTACGGGCAGTCGTCACAGCGCAGCCATGTCCTCGGGGGTGTTGATGTTGGGGATGACCCCGTGAGCAGGGATCGGCAAGGCGCCGATCGCCTCCGCCCAGCCGCGTACCGACCGGCGCGGCGACGATTCGATATGCGCGATCAGCGCGGCAGCGGACGCGGTCTCCCAATGCCCCAGCACGGGCGCATCGGGGCAGAAGGCGGGCGCGCGGCGGCCCAGCGCCGCGAGCAGCCCGTCGGGCAGCGCTGGCACGTCGCAGGCGATCGTGAGGACCGAGGTATAGCCCAGACCCGCCGCATGGTACAGCGCCCCCGCTATGCCCCCCAGCGGCCCCAGATCGGGCCCCGGCAGGTCGCGGATCAGACCATCCCGCCCCGCGACCACCGCGTCATCGACATGCGGCCCGAGCAGCGCACAGGCGTGGTCGGCCAAGCGGCGCCCGGCGAGCAGCGCCTGCGCCTTGTCCGACCCGAACCGCGACGATCGCCCGCCCGCCAGGACGACGCCGAGGATCCGCGGCGTGCTCAGCGCGTCTTCTCGATCCGCACCGGCACCGACTTGGCGGCCGGCACATGGCTTTCGCGCGCATGGTGCGCGACCGGCATCAGCAGGTTGCACTCGGGGTAATAGGCCCCGACGCACCCTTCCGGAATCGAATATTCGACGACGCGCAGCTTGTTGAAGCGGCGGTCGCCATTGTCGCCCGCATCGCCGACCAGATCGACGTCGTCACCATCGGTCAGCCCCATGCGCAGCATGTCGCTGCGGTTCATGAAGACGATGTCGCGCGTGCCCTTCACGCCGCGGAACCGGTCATGATAGCCATAGACGGTGGTGTTGAACTGATCGTTCGACCGCAGCGTCATCAGCCGGAACCGCCCCTCGCTCTCCTCGAAGCCGGTGACGTTGAGCGAGTGGGGGACGTTGATCTCCGCCTTGCCGCTCTCGGTCAGCCATTCGCGGTGCGCCGCCGGCACGCCCTTCCAGAAGCCGCCGGGGGTGAACATCTTGGCGTTGAAGTCGGAGAACATGTCCGGATAGGTCTCGGCGATCGCATCGCGGATCCGCGCATAGTCGCGCACCCACGCATCCCAGTCGAGCTTCGGATTGGGCGCCAGCGTCGCCTTGGCGATACCCGCGAGGATCGCAGGCTCGGACAGCAACGTCTCCGCAGCCGGCGTCGCCTTGCCCTTCGAGCCATAGATCTGGCTGAACGAATCCTCGACCGAGACGCTCTGCGGCCCGGTACCCTGCATGTCCGTCTCGATCCGGCCGAGGCAGGGGAGCAGATAGCAGGTCTTGCCGGGCAGCAGGTGCGAACGGTTGAGCTTGGTGGCGATGTGCACCGTCAGGTCGATCCCGCGCCACGCCGGCTCCATCCGCGCATGGTCGGGGATCGCGCGGACGAAATTGCCGCCCAGCCCGATGAACGCCTGCGCCTCGCCGTCGAGCACCGCCTCGCACGACGCGACCGTGTCCCAGCCGAGCTCGCGCGGCGGCTCGAAGCCATATTGCTCGGCGAGTTTGTCGAGCGGGGCGAGCTCGGGCTTTTCGGTGATCCCGACGGTACGCTGCCCCTGGACGTTCGAATGGCCGCGGACGGGGCCCATGCCCGCGCCGGGCTTGCCGATATTCCCGCGCAGCAGCATCAGGTTGACGAGCATGTGGACGTTGTCGATGCCGCCGACATGCTGGGTCAGCCCCATGCCGTACACAGCGATCACCGCCTTCGACTTCGCATAGACCTTGGCGGCCGATTCGATCTCGACGCGCGACAGCCCGCTCTCATGCTCGATCGTCGCCCAGTCGGTGCCGCGTGCGACATCCGCGAACGCTCGAACCCGGTGGTATGCTCGGCGAGGAAGGCGTGGTCGAGGATCCTCAGCGTGTTCAGCTCACGCGCGCGATCGTCCGCCTCGATCAGATATTTGCACATCCCCATCAGTGCGCCGACGTCGCCGCCGGTCTTTACCTGATGATATTGCGAGGCGATCGGCGTCGATTTGCCGGTGACCATCTCCAGCGGATTCTGCGGATCCTGGAATTTCTCCAGACCGCGCTCCTTCAGCGGATTGAACACGACGATCTCGACGCCGCGCTTGGCACAGTCGCGCAGCGGATGGAGGAACCGCGGGCTGTTCACGCCCGGATTCTGCCCGAAATAGAAGATCGCGTCGCACTTCTCGTAATCCGAAAGGTGGATCGTCCCGACTGCGGAGCCGATCGCCGACTTCAGCCCGACCGAGGTCGTCTCGTGACACATGTTCGAACTGTCGGGCAGGTTCTGGCTGCCGTACATCCGCGCCATGAGGCTGTACATGTACGAGGTCTCGAGGCTCGCGCGACCCGAGGCGTAGAAGATCACCTTGGTCGGGTCATAGGTCTTGAGCTTCGCACCGATCCCGGCGAACGCCTCGTCCCAGCTGCACGCGGCATATTTGTCGGTGGTCGCGTCATATTTCAGCGGATGCGTCAGGCGGCCGGCCTGTTCGAGATCGAAATCCTTCCAGCCGAGCAGCTCGGTGACCGTATGCTCCTGAAAGAAGGCCGGCGTCACGCGGTAGGATGTCAGCTCCCACGCAGTCGCCTTGGCGCCATTCTCGCAGAATTCGGCGGTATGCGGATGCGCGGGCTTGCCCCAGGCGCAGCTGACGCACGCAAAGCCCTCGGGCTTGTTCTGCCGCGTGAGTTCGCGCAGCGCTTCGGGGCCGATCTTCTCGCGCGCGGATATCTCCACGAGCGATTTCATCGACCCCCAGCCGCCGGCGGGTGCGGTATAGTCTTCGATCTCGATGGTCCGGTCGTCGCTCATACGTCTCTCCGCTTTTGCCTTCCAACGAAGCGGGGCGGCAAACGATGCACGCCGATTGCGGTGGCGATGGTTCAAATCGCATGTTCCATCGCTAGATGGGATCCGAAACTCCAAGGATATCACGATGACGACGCACACGACCCGCATGCTCATTCTCGGTTCCGGGCCTGCCGGGCTGTCGGCCGCGATCTATGGCGCGCGCGCCGGGATGGCGCCGATCGTCGTCCAGGGGATCCAGCCCGGCGGCCAGCTGACCACCACCACCGATGTCGAGAATTATCCCGGCTTCAAGGACGTCATCCAGGGCCCGTGGCTGATGGAGCAGATGCAGGCGCAGGCCGAACATGTCGGCACGCGGATGATGTGGGACACGATCGTCAAGGTCGACGTCAGCAGCCGCCCGTTCCGCCTGATCGGCGACAGCGGCGACGTGTATGAGGGCGAGACGCTCGTCATCGCGACGGGCGCGCAGGCCAAGTGGCTCGGCATCGACAGCGAGGAGCCGATGAAGGGCAAGGGCGTCAGCGCCTGCGCAACCTGCGACGGCTTCTTCTACCGCGGCAAGAAGGTGGCCGTCATCGGCGGCGGCAACACCGCGGTCGAGGAGGCGCTGTACCTCACCAACCATTCGCCCGACGTGACGCTCATCCACCGCCGCGATTCGCTGCGCTCGGAGAAGATCCTCCAGGAGCGGCTGTTCGCGCACAAGGGCGTGACCGTGCTGTGGAACAAGGAAGTCCGCGAATTCGTCGACGGCGGCGGCAATGCCGGGCTCGTCGCGCTTGAACTCGAGGACACGGTGACGGGCGAACGCTCGCGCCTCGCGGTCGATGGCGGCTTCGTCGCGATCGGCCACCACCCCGCGACCGAGCTGTTCCGCGGGCATATCGATCTCGATTCGGACGGCTATATCTCGGTCGAGACCGGCTCGACGCGCACCAGCGTCGAGGGCGTGTTCGCGTGCGGCGACGTTGCCGACAAGGTCTACCGCCAGGCGGTGACCGCGGCAGGCACGGGCTGCATGGCCGCTCTCGACGCCGAACGGTTCCTGGCGGCGGCGGAATTCGCGGAACTGGCCGAAGCCGCGGAGTAAGCGCGGGGGGCGTGCGTCGGATTCACGCCCCTCATACCCTCCGTCATCCTGACGAAAGTCAGGATCCAGAGCCAAAGACGGAATCGCCCGTAACCCTGAGTCCTGACGTTCGTCAGGATGACGAGTGGGGGGAACTGGCGGCGCCTGCATCGTCCGTGCCGTCGATCACGTCCCTGAGCGCCGCCTCCAACGCACCGGCATTCGCGGTCCCGGCGAAGCTGTGCGAACCGGTAGCCAGTCGCACGATCCGCGCCGCGCCGCGGTAGCGTGCCGCAAACACCTGCGCGGTCGCATCCCCGGTCGCGAGCAGAATGACGACGCGATCCGCCCAGCCGTCGATCGCGCCGCAGACCCGGCTCGCAAGGTCGCCCTCGACCTCCCCCCGACCCGCGCCACAGCCTCACCAGACCCCGGACCAGCTTGCGCAGATTGATCCCGCCGCGGAGCAGGCTGAGCCACGCGGCCGGATCACGCAGCCGCGCCGCATAGCGCGCGCGGATCGCGGCGGCAGGGGGCAGGTCGTCGGTCGGCGCGATCACCCAGGGGTTGGCGAGGAGTAGCCGGTCGATCCCCGCCGCCCCGCCGAACAGCGCGAGCGCGCTCGCGGCG
>NZ_JRVI01000117.1:0-7707 GCF_000783375.1 Sphingomonas sp. Ant20 | reverse complement strand
AGCGTGTCGCCGGTCGCGTGGCTGTCGCGTGCTGAGCGGCGCGTCGCTCCAGCGCCAGGGCACGACCGAGCTCGGCGCCGCGCTGTCGGCGATCGCCCCGTCGATCGACTTCCCGCGCGCCTCCGCGGTCGACGGCACCGATGCGATCCGTCCGGCGACGCTGCGCGGCCTGTCGCCCGACCAGACGCTGGTGCTGATCAACGGCGTGCGCGGGCATACCGCGGCGCTGCTCAACATCGGCGGTTCGGTCGGCCGCGGCTCGGCGGCGGTCGATCTGAACACCATCCCGACCGTCGCGCTTGACCGGATCGAGGTGCTGCGCGACGGTGCATCGGCGCAATATGGGTCGGATGCGATCGCGGGCGTCGTCAACCTGCGGCTGCGCGAAGCCCGCTCGGGCGGCGGCGCGACGGTCAATTACGGCTTCTACAACACCGACATCGATACCGCGCGCGGCAGCCGCAGCACGACCGGCGAGCATGCCGTGACCGTCTCGGGCTGGCAGGGGCTGGGCTTTGGCGAGGACGGGTTCCTGACGCTGTCGGGTGAATATCTGAACCGCCAGGCGACCAACCGCGCCGATTTCGATCCGCGCGTGCGCGTGACCCCGACCCGCGTCACCGGACGCTTCGGCGATCCGCAGGTCGAGCAATATAGCGTCTTCGCCAATGCCGGCACGACGCTGACGGGCAGCTGGGGCCTCTATGGCTGGTTCGGCTATCAGGACCGCGACACGCGCAGCGCGGCCTTCCCGCGGCTGGCGAGCGCGACGACCGCGCTGGCCGGCTATCCCGACGGTTTCCTGCCGCTGATCAACACCAAGTCGCGCGACATCAATTCGGCGGTCGGACTCAAGGGCGAGGTCGCGGATTGGAGCGTCGACCTGAACGTCAGCTATGGCCGCAACAAGATCGGCTTCCGCACGCTCAATTCCGCCAACTATGCCTATGGCGGCGCGACGCCGCAGGACTTTTCCGACGGCGCGCTGATCTATGGCCAGCTGGTCGCCGGGCTCGACGTCAACCGCAAGCTCGACGTGCTGCAGGGGCTCAACGTCGCCTTCGGGCTCGAGGCGCGGCGCGAGAGCTTCGAGATCCAGGCGGGCGAACGTGCCTCCTACACTACGCCCGTGACGGGCGCGGTCGCGGGCGCGGCGGTGGGCGCGCAGGGCTTTGGCGGCTTCTCGACCGACAATGTCGTCGACCGCAATCGCCGCAACTTCAGCGCCTATCTCGATCTCGAGGCGCAGGTGACCGACGCGCTGCTGATCGGGCTGGCGGGGCGCGGCGAGGATTATTCGGACTTCGGTTCGACCGGGACGGGCAAGATCTCCGCACGCTATGACGTCGCACCCTGGATCGCGGTGCGCGGAACGGCCTCGACCGGCTTCCGCGCGCCGGCGTTGCAGCAGCAATATTTCACCTCGATCTCGACCGTGATCCAGAATGGCGCGCCGATCCAGACCGGCACCTTCCCCTCGGTCAGCCCGGTTGCGGCGCGGCTCGGCGGGCTGCCGCTCGAGCCCGAGAAATCGACCAACCTGTCGCTCGGCACGGTGCTGCGGTTCGGCGGGTTCGACCTGACCGTCGACGCCTATCGCATCCATATCCGCAACCAGATCGGGCTGTCGGAGAACATCACCACGTCGACGAGCCAGTCCCCCGAAGTCAATGCGCAGATCGCCGGGCTGCTCGCCGGATCGGGGGCGACCGCGGCGCGGTTCTTCATCAACGGGCTGGCCTCGACCACCAGGGGCATCGACGCGGTCGCGCATTACCGCGTGCGGACCGTGGCGGCGGGCAATTTCGACCTGACGGTGGCGGGCAACATCAACGACGGCAAGGTGACCCGCGTCCCGACCTCGACCTCGACGCTCGACCCCGCACCGACGCTGTTCGCGCGCAGCCGGATCCTGACGCTGGAGGACGGCACGCCGGGCGAGAAGGTCACCGGCTCGATCGACTGGTCGCTCGACCAGCTCGGCGCGCTCGCCCGCGTCACCTATTATGGCGACGTCAACCAGCCCGGGACGACGCCCGCCGCGGACGTGCACAGCGGCAAGCACGTCATCACCGATGTCGAACTGCGCTATCAGGCGACCAAGGGCGCGCAGCTCGGGCTGGGCGTCAGCAACCTGTTCGACGTCTATCCCGATGCGACCGTCACGGCGAACAACACGACCGGCGTGATCGGCTTCCCCTATTATTCGCCGTTCGGCTTCAACGGCCGCTATCTCTACGCCCGCGCCGGGCTGAGCTGGTAGGTGATTCCAGGCCGCATCCTGCTGGGGGTCGCGCTCACGCTCGGCCTCGCAGGGTGCGGCAGCTTGCCGCGGTTCCGGACGCTGCCCTGTGGCGGCGTCGACGCCGGGGAGGGCGGCGGGCCGCCTGCGATCCAGATCGCGGCATCGGGCGAACGCAGCACGACGATCGACGTGCTGACCTATAATATCGAGGGGCTGCAATGGCCCGCGCGGTCGGGGCGCGGGCGCGATCTCGCGGCGATCGGGCGGATCCTGCGCGATCTGCGCGTGGCCGGGACCGCGCCCGACGTGGTGCTGTTCCAGGAGGTCTTCTCGCGCGCGGCGGTGCGCGGGGTGGTCGCCACGGGCTATCCATCGCTCGCGAGCGGACCGTCGCGGACGCGGCGCAGCGTCTATTCGCAGGACGACCGGCTGCCCGGGCGTGCCAAGCTGGCCAAGGGCGAGCTCGGCGTGCGGCTGATGAGCTCGGGACTGGTGATCGCCAGCCGCTTCGCGATCACCGGCGTTGCGCGTGATCCCTATTCGCGGCGGGCCTGTGCGGGGTTCGACTGTCTGTCGAACAAGGGCGTCGTGCTGGCGACGCTCGCGGTGCCCGGCGTTCCCGAAGGAATAGACATCGCCAACACGCACATGAACGCGCGCAAGGCGTCGAAGGTCGCGCCCGCGCGGCACCGCGCCGCGCACCGCGCGCAGACCCGCGAGCTCGAGGCGTTTCTCGCCGCGCGCCGCACCCCTTCGCGGCCGATGATCCTGGGCGGCGACTTCAACATGCGCCGCTCGCCCGCGCGGTTCGACGATTTCCGGCTGCATCACCCGTTCGGGCTGGTGCACGAATATTGCCAGGCGCGCGCGGCCTGTGCGGTGTCGCTGTCCTGGGACGGCGACGCGCCGTGGCTCGACACGCAGGATCTCCAGTTCTTCGCGCAGGGCACGCGCGTCCGGATCGTGCCGATCGAAGTCCGCGCGATGTTCGACGGCGCGCCGGGCAGCCCGAAGCTGTCCGATCATGACGGGCTGCTCGTCCGCTACCGGCTCAGCTGGACAGGCGCCGCGCCGCCCGGCGGCGTCTGCGCGCGGATCGCCGAGCCGCGGGAAGCAGGGAGTCCAGCGGCGGGACAGGCGGATGGCCCGACCCGCGCGACGACCGGCGACAGATCCGTGCCGACTCGCTAGGACAGGCGCGTGACACCGCTTCGCCGCCTGCTCCGCGATCATCCTGCGCTTGCCGCATGGCTGGTCGTGGTCGCGCTGGCGATGAAGATCCTCGTCCCCGGCGGGTTTATGCCGGTGGTGGCGAACGGCGTGCTCACGATCCAGTTATGTGCCGGGGCGGGGCCTTCCCCCCTCGCGACGGCGACGTCGCAGACGACGCATGCGGCGATGCCGGGGATGACGCATGACCCGGATAAGACTCAGCATGCGGGCCGCGACATGCCCTGCGCCTTTTCCGGCCTGACGACGGCGGGGCTGGCCGCGGCCGATCCGGTGCTGCTCGCGCTGGCGATCGCGTTCGTCGTCGCCACCGTCTTCCGCGTCGCGCCCCCCGTCGTCGCCCGCGCCCCCGAGTTTCTGCGTCCCCCCTTAAGAGGTCCCCCGGTCCGCGGTTGAGCGGTTGCCGGCGCGACGCCCTGAAAGGGCCGCGCGGTGACCCGATGCGATGCCGACCCTGTCCGCCGGAGCGCGGGCGGGTGGCGGCTGCCCGCGACCCCTATACGGCCCGGTCCCGACGGGACCCGGCGGCGTCCGACCAGGAATTCCCATGTCCCGATGCCATCTCATGGCGGCGATCTCCGCGATCGCCTGTGCCGCGCCGATCGCGGCTGCGCCTCTACCTTCCACCCAGGATGCCGATATCGCAGCCCGGCGTGCGGCGCTGCTCCGCGATCGTGCCGCGATCGATGCCGAACTGCGCCGCCTCGACGAACCGACGGGCCCGGCGGAGGCGCCGCGTCGTACCGCCGCCGTGGCGATCGACGGCGACGACATCATCGTCACCGGCAACGCGCTGTCGCTGACGACGCGCGTGACCGGGCAGACCGTCACGACGATCGACGACGCCGCGTTCCGCAATACCCCCGCGACGACGATCGCCGACATCGTCAAACTGTCGCCCGGCGTCGTCGTCATCCAGGGCAACGGCCCGCGCGACGTCGGCGTGTCGATCCGCGGCTCGAACGCGCGCAACAGTTTCGGCGCGCGCAACATCCAGGTGTTCGAGGATGACTTTCCCGTCACCCAGCCCGACGGGCTGGCCCGGTTCGACCTGACCGATCCGCATGCTTACGGCGCGGTCGACGTGGTGCGCGGGCCATCCTCCGCACGCTATGGCAATTACGCGATCGGCGGCGCGGTCAATTTCCGCACCCGACGCGGCCGCGACATCGACGGCGCCGAAATCGGGATCGACACGGGCAGCGACGGCTATGCCAATGTCTATGCGACGATCGGCGATGCCGGTGCGGATTTCGACTATGCGCTGTTCGGCAGTTTCGTGCGCGCGAACGGGTCGACCGGGCATACGGGGTATGAGACGGGCACGATCAACGCGCTGGCGACCTATGCCATTTCGGACCGCGACCGGCTGACCGCGAAGATCATCTACAACGAGGGCGAATTCGCGCTCTCGACGCGGCTCTCGCTCGATCAGTATCGCGCCAATCCTTATCAGCGCGGCTGCGCGACACGGGTCGGCGCGGCGCCGGGCTGCGGCACGATCTCGGTGCTCGCCAACGGCGTCAACGGCGTGCGGATCGCGCAGACCGCGGCCGAGGCCGACCTCGCGCGCAACGATCGCCGGACGATCATCGGCACCCGCTATGAGCATGACCTGAGCACGACCGCGACGTGGCGGACGCAGGCGACGTTCGACAGCCGCGTCGTCAACCAGCCGACCAGCGCGACGCCGTTCAAGGGGACGCTCGACAGCTACAACATCACCAGCGACGTCACGCACCGCGGCACTGTGTTCGGGATGGCGGCGACGAGCTTTGTCGGCGTCTTCTACAATTATCTCGATAACCAGAGCTACAGCTTCAACAAGCGCCCGCGGGCCGCGACGGCATCGGCGCGCCGACGCAGACGGTGTTCGGCGACGTCCGCAACCTGGCGCCCGCGCACGCGAGGAGCTGAGCCTGACGTCGCGGCTCCAGTTCATCGCCGGCATCGGCGCGGAGCGATCGATCATCGGCGTGACGCAGACCGGCTATGCCTATCCGCTCGGTGCGAACCCGGTGCTGAGCGTGATCCCCGCCGAGCGCCATTTCTGGAACGTCGCGCCCGAGGCTTCGCTCGTCTGGCAGGCGATCGACGCGGTCCGCCTGCACGCGCGCGTCGGCACCGGCTATGGCATCCCGCAGGCCGGCGCGCTGTTCGTGACCGCGGCGGGGGTGCCGGGCAACAACGTAACGCTGAAGACCCAGCGCAACACCGGGATCGACCTCGGCGCCGAAGTCGCGCTCGGCACCAATCTGAAGGCGGAGGTGACGGGCTATTACGAATGGTTCCGCAACGAACAGGTCAGCCAGTCGGCGGGCGTCAACCTGCTCGCCTATACCACCAACGCGCCGCGCTCGGTCCACCGCGGCGTCGAGCTCGGGCTCAGCTGGACGCCGCTGCCCGCGGTCCTGCCGGGTGCGCGGATCGATGCGAGCTACAGCTATAACGACCACCACTATACAGCGTTCGTCGAGCGGCTGACCTCGGGCGCGGCGTCGGCGACGTTCGACCGCGCGGGCAACCGCATCCCCGGCGTCATCCCGACCTTCGTCAACGTCCGGCTCGGCTATGACCAGCCGGGTGGCGCGGTGGCGGGGCTGGGCGGGTTCGTCGAGCTGACCCACCGCGATCGCTATGCGATCGACAACGGCAATTTGCTGAGTGTGGCGGGCTATACGCTCGCCAATCTCAACCTCCATTATGATCCACCAAGGGGGGAGGGGGTGTGGTCGCGATTGCGGCTGTTCGCCTCGGTGCAGAACCTGTTCGACACGACCTATGTCGGCTCGGCATCGGTGATCGCGAACAGCCTGAACGCGGCGACCGGGCAGCAGAATCCGGCGGCCGTGCTCAGCACCGCAACCGGGTCGATCTATGCCGGTGTCCCGCGCACCGTCTATGCCGGCGTGAAGGCGCGGTTCTGATGCGTGCGACCACTCCACATTCTTCCGCCGCCGCACGTTCGGGCGGACCCGGTCCCGGTCGCGGCTGGCCGGGCTATCCGACGATCTGGCGCTGGCATTTCTATGCCGGGCTGTTCTGCCTTCCGTTCGTGCTGTGGCTGTCGGTCACCGGCTCGATTTACCTGTTCCGCCCGCAGATCGAGGCGCTGATCGATCGGCCCTATACGCATCTGCCGCTGGACGGCGCGCGCGCCTCAGCGGCGCGACAGGCCGAGGCGGCGGTGCGCGCGGTGCCGGGATCGGTGCTGCACCGTTATCAGTTGCCCGAGCGTCCCGACGAGGCGGTGCAGGTGATCGTCGGCGCCGGCACCACCGAGACGCGAGTCTATGTCCATCCGAACACATTGGCGATCCTCCACACGGTCGACGAGGACAGCCGGCTGATGCGGATCATCTTCCGGCTTCACGGTGAGTTGCTGATCGGCACGCCCGGCTCTTATCTGGTCGAGCTCGCCGCCTCCTGGGCGATCGTCATGATCCTGTCGGGGCTCGTGCTGTGGTGGCCGCGCGGCAGCGGGTTGGCGGCGGTGGTCTATCCGCGGCTGCGTGCCGGCGGGCGGCGGTTCTGGCGCGACCTGCACGGCGTTACCGGGCTCTGGGTATCGGTCTTCGCACTCGCATTGCTCATATCGGGGCTGCCCTGGGCCGCGAGCTGGGGGAGTTACCTGAAGGCGATCCGGACGGTCACCGAAGGGCGGGTGGTCAGGCAGGACTGGTCCGCAGGGCAGGCCGCGGAGCTTCGCGCGCGCGGTGCCGCCGATGCCGGCACCCGCGCGATGGTGGGCGCGCATGCCGAACATGGCGGGATGACGATGGCGCATCCCGCGGTCTCGGACGTGCCGCTCGACCGGCTGATCGCGACGCTGCGCCCGCTCGCGCTCGCGCCGCCGGTCCTGATCGCGCCGCCGACGGGCATGGGCCAGCCCTGGACCGCCAAGTCCGATACCGCGAACCGGCCGCTGCGCACCGACCTGACGCTCGACGGCGCTACGGGCGGGATCCTGACGCGCAAGGACTTCGCGCAGCGTCGGCTGATCGACCGGATCGTCGGTTACGGTGTCGCCGCGCATGAGGGACAGCTGTTCGGCTGGGCGAACCAGCTGCTCGGGCTGCTGACCGCGATCGGGCTGGCGCTGGTGTCGGTCAGCAGCGTGGTGCTGTGGTGGCGGCGTCGGCCCGCCGACACGCTGGGCGCACCACCCGCGCGGCCGCGACGCGCGCGGGGCGGCGGGGTTCGGTGGCGGCTGCTGATCCTGCTGGGTCTCG
>NZ_JRVI01000116.1:0-7334 GCF_000783375.1 Sphingomonas sp. Ant20 | reverse complement strand
GCCATCGCCTCGGCCGCGACCGCCTCCGCCCGCTCGACGCGACCTCGATCAGCGAATCGACCGCGGGCCGACCATGCGCGGCGTTGACGATGTCGAGCCGCGACAGCGAGACGAGCACGACGGAAACCGGCTGTGCGTCGCCGATCCGCGCCGCGATCCACTGCTGCGCCAGGTTCGGATCG
Source organism: Sphingomonas sp. Ant20 (assembly GCF_000783375.1). Taxonomy (NCBI): domain Bacteria; kingdom Pseudomonadati; phylum Pseudomonadota; class Alphaproteobacteria; order Sphingomonadales; family Sphingomonadaceae; genus Sphingomonas; species Sphingomonas sp. Ant20. The sequence continues at coordinate 7,152 of NZ_JRVI01000116.1, read as the reverse complement.
CGGCCGAAGCGTGCGCCGGCCATCGCGTCGCGGCGGTCGACGATGCCCGGCCTGCCTGGCGCGCGCGTCACATGACGCGCCGCGAAGCGCAGCGACTGGATCAGTTCGCCGTCGCTCGCCGGATCGATCAGGAAATGCGTAGCCCCCAGCTCGAACACGCGGTCGAGCGCCGTACAGTCGCGGCGCGACAGCACGAACAGCAGCGCCCCGCCATCCTCGGCGACCCGGGGGGCGATCGTCTGCGCCGCCGCCAGCCCCTGCGCGATCGCCCCGCGCGCATCGATCAGCACGACCGGTGCGCCGCTTTCGACATAGGCCGGGTCGATACCGCTGGCGGTTGCAGTGACCACCGCATCCCAGCCGCAAGCCACCGCAATATCAGCGATCTCCGCGAAGTGACGGAACGAGCATGCGAACAGCATCGTTCTGTTCAGCATGTCCTTTGTATCCAGTGTGGCCGGTGTCATCGCCGACAACCTAGCCACCCCATCGCCCGTCGCCAATCCTGGAACGCACTTGCCGCTCGACACTGCACCACCTAGCTCTGTTGCTATGGCGTCTCACTCCCCTTCGAGCCACTCCGCAACCGTCGATCGTCCGCTGGTCGATCGGCATCAGCGGACGATCAAATATCTGCGGATATCGGTCACCGACCGCTGCGATCTGCGGTGCCGCTATTGCATGTCCGAGGCGATGACCTTCCTGCCGCGCGCCAAGCTGTTGAGCCTCGAAGAGATCGCGATCATCGCCGAGCGGTTCATCGCGCGCGGCGTGACCAAGATCCGCCTATCGGGCGGCGAGCCGCTCGTCCGCCGCGACGTCGGCGATCTCGTCAAGCGACTGGGTGGCAATCTCGGCCGCGGGCTTGAGGAGCTGACGATGACCACCAACGGCACGCGGCTGGCGGAGCATGCGCCGGCGATGGTCGATGCGGGCATCCGACGCGTCAATGTCAGCATGGACAGCCGCGATCCCGAAAGATTCCGCTACATCACCCGGCACGGCGACGTCGCGCAGGTGATCGGCGGCATCATGGCGGCGCGCGATGCGGGGCTCGCGATCAAGATCAATATGGTCGCGCTCAAGGGCTTCAACGAGGACGAGATCGCACCGATGCTCGCCTGGTGCCGCGACGAGGGCTTCGACCTGTCCCTGATCGAGACGATGCCGCTCGGCGCGATCGACGAGGATCGCACCGATCGCTTCCTCCCGCTAACCGGCGTGTTCCGCGATCTCGAGACCCGGTTCCGGCTCGAACGGGACGCGTACAAGACCGGCGGGCCGGCACGCTACTGGAACGTCGACGGTACCGGGACGCGTCTTGGGCTCATCTCGCCGCTGACCGCCAATTTCTGCGAAGGCTGCAACCGCGTCCGCCTCACCACCGAGGGCAAACTGTATCTGTGCCTCGGGCATGACGATCAGGTCGACCTCAAGGGTGCGCTGCGCGACGGCGGCATCGCCGGGCTCGACGAGGCGATCGACGCTGGCCTCTACGCCAAACCCAAGCGGCACGACTTCCGCATCGGCGAGGGCGAGGGCCCCGCTGTCGCGCGTCACATGAGCGTCACCGGCGGGTGACCGACTATGTCCGCCGGGCGCTGGTAGCCTCCGCCACCCCGCCGGCACAGGCCGCCGCCGCCCAGCTTGCCGATCTGGGCGACTGGGTCGAGCCCGAGGAGGCGGATGTCGTCATCGCGCTCGGCGGTGACGGGTTCATGTTGCAGACGCTCCATGCGATGCTCGAACGGCGCAAGCCCGCGGTCCCGGTCTTCGGAATGAACCTGGGTACCGTCGGCTTCCTGATGAACGAGTGGCGGCATCACGGCCTCGAAGACCGGCTTTCGCGCGCCAAGCCCTTCAAGGTCACGCCGCTCAGCATGACCGCGACCGGGCTCGACGGACGCACCCTCACCCTCCCCGCGATCAACGAGGTCTCGCTGCTTCGCGAGACGCGTCAGACCGCCAAGCTCGAGGTGACGGTCAACGACCGCGTCGTGCTCGCCGAACTGGCCTGTGACGGCATCCTCGTCGCGACCCCCGCGGGATCGACCGCCTACAACCTGTCCGCGCAGGGCCCGATCCTGCCGCTCGGTTCGGGCATGGTCGCGCTGACGCCGATCAGCCCGTTCCGCCCGCGGCGCTGGCGCGGTGCGATCCTGCCCGACAAGGCCCGGATCGGCATCCGCGTGCTCGACCCCGGCAAGCGCCCCGTCTCCGCGGTCGCCGACCAGCGCGAGATCCGCGACGTGGCACAGGTCGACATCTGCATGGACCGTGCACGCGAGCTTACCCTGCTCTTCGATCCCGAGCACGCGCTCGACGACCGCATCACGATGGAACAGTTCGCAGCATAGCCCCCGACCCCGGCGCAATTTGTTGCGGAAATCGACAAAAACCGGGTTGCATCGTCCAACTGGCCGTTTATAGAGCCGCCTCCGGCAACGTTCCCTGATAGCTCAGCGGTAGAGCTCTCGACTGTTAATCGAGTGGCCGTAGGTTCGAATCCTACTCAGGGAGCCATTTTCAAGCCGCGAAATCTCGCTTCTGTCGAGACGTCCCGCGTCAGACCGCGGCAAGATCCCCCGATACACTATTTGCAATATAACCCTCGCGGCACGCATCCCGCGCGTCCGACCGGCGTTGACCCCTGACGACCAGAGCGATTGGGGCAGACGATGAAATCGGTGATTCTCCCGGGCGGCGAGACGGTGCCAGCCCTGGGCCAGGGAAGCTGGATGATGGGCGAGCGCGCCGATCGTCGCGAGGCCGAGACCGCAGCGTTGCGCGCAGGCGTCGAGTGCGGGATGACGCTGATCGACACGGCGGAGATGTATGGCGACGGCGCCGCCGAGACGCTGATCGGTGATGCGCTCCACGATGTCCGCGACACGCTGTTCCTCGTCAGCAAGGCCTATCCCCAAAACGCCTCGCGCGACCGCCTCACGGCCGCGTGTGAGGCGAGCCTTGGGCGGCTGAGGACCGACCGGCTCGACCTGTATCTGCTGCACTGGCGTGGGTCGGTACCGCTCGCCGAGACGGTCGAGGCGATGGAACGGCTCAAGACCGCGGGCAAGATCCGCCATTGGGGCGTCAGCAATCTCGATACCCAGGACATGGCCGAACTGCATGCGGCGGGCGGACAGGACTGCGCGACCGACCAGATCCTGTACAATTTGACGCGGCGTGGTCCCGAGCATGACCTCCTCCCCTGGCTCGACCGTCACGACATTCCCGTCATGGCCTATAGTCCGGTCGAACAGGGCCGGCTCCTCGCCGATCCGGCACTGGCGCGGATCGCGCGCGACATCGGCGCGACGCCCGCGCAGGTCGCGCTCGCCTGGGTGCTGCAACGTCCCGCGACGATTGCAATCCCGAAGGCCGCGAGCGTGGCGCATGTCAGCGAAAACCGGGCAGCCGCCGATCTCGTGCTGTCGGCCGAGGATCTTGCCGCGCTCGACACGGCGTTTCCCCGCCCGCGGTCGCCACAACCGCTCGAGATGCTCTGAGCGCGGCATGGCCGCAGCACGCCCCCCAAGGCCTATCCGGCGACCCCCGACGGCCGCTATTTCGTCGTCCGCGGCCGATTGTGGCGGTGCGCGGATCCGTCGCTGCCCGAAGCCGATCGTGCCGAGTTGGTGCGGGCACTGATGGCGGCGCGACGCGCGGTCGGCTTGGCCCGACGTCGGGACGATGCCGACGCGGTCGCCGCTGCACGTGCTGACGTCGACGCGGCCAAGCATGCGCTGGGCGAACGCGGCCCGGTCTGGTGGCATGACGGGTCGCCCGACTATAATCGCCACATGGCCGCCAACACCCCCTATGCGGCATGGTTCGCGGGAATCTCGCCGTCGATCTGAGCCGATGCGGCGACTGGTACGTTGAACAGGGATGACAGTGAAGACCCTGCGAGCCCGGCTCGCGTCCGGCGCGATGCCGCTTGCACTCCTCCTGACGAACGGCGCCGCCGGTGCCCAGCCCGCCCAGACAGCGCCGAGACGCGCGGTGCCCCCTGCCAAGCCGAGCGCTGCAGCCGCTGCGATCGGCGGCGTCGTCATCAGCCGGCAGGCGGTGACGGACGCGACCGTCCGCGCGGTCTACACCAAGGCGAAGTGGCGGGCGCTCTGGTCGGATGCAGACGTCGCGGCGCTCAACACTGCGCTCGGCGACCGCAGCCGTCACGGGCTCGATCACGTCGCCTTCCTGCCCGACCTGCCCGCCGACGCGGCCCCGGCGGATATCGACGTCGCCCGCACGCGTGTCGCGCTCGCCTATGCCGGTGCACTGGCAAGGGGCCGTGTCGATCCGGCGACGCTGCATCAGGTCTATACCCTGCCGCGACCCAGCGTCGACCTCGCCACCGGGCTGGTCGCCGCGATCGCGCGGCACAAGGTCGACGACTGGCTTGAAAGCTTGGCGCCGCAGGATGCCGACTATCGCCTGCTGTCCGATGCCTATCGCGTCTTCAGCGAGAAGGCGCTCACCGCACCAGCCGGCCCCGCACCGCTCGAGGCGCCCGCCCAGACGGGCGCTGCCGCGCTGATCCGCGTCGGCACCCGCGATCCGCGCGTGCGACGATCGTCGAACAGCTGGTCGAGAGCGGTTATCTCCTGACGCCCGGCCCCGGCCCCGTCACCGCGCCGACGCTGGCGCAATCCGCCTCGACCATCGCCGGCCTCCAGCCGGCCACCCCGTCTAGCGCCCCGGTCTATACGCAGGCAATCGCCGACGCGATGAAGGGGCTGCAGACCGATTACGGCATCGCCGCGGACGGGATCGTCGGGCCGGAGACTCTGAAGGTCCTCAATCTCGGACCAGGTGATCGCGCGCGCGCGCTCGCGGTGGCGCTGGAGCGGCGGCGCTGGCTCGAACGGACGCCCCCGGCGACGCGGATCGACGTCAACACCGCCGCCTCGCAACTGCGCTACTACCGCGATGGCGTGCTCGTCGATCAGCGCAAGGTGATCGTCGGCGAACCCGGTCGCGAGACGCCGGCCTTGTCCTCACCGATCTATCGCCTCGTCGCCAACCCGACCTGGACCGTGCCGAAGTCGATCCAGAACGGCGAGATGGCCAATGTCGACGACGCCTATCTGCAGGAGCACAACATGGTCCTGCGCGACGGCTGGATCGTCCAGCAGCCCGGCCCGAGCAATGCGCTCGGCCTCGTCAAGTTCGACATGGCGAACGACCAGGCGATCTATCTGCACGACACGTCCGCCCCCGGGCTGTTCGACCGCAGCCAGCGGCATCTGAGCCATGGCTGCGTCCGCGTCGAGGATGCGATCGGCTTCGCGCAGATGCTCGCCGACGACCAGGGCGTTACCGAGGCATGGCAGACCGCGCAGGCGTCGGGCGAGATGCAGTTTGTCCCGCTGCCGCGCCGCATCCCGGTGCGGCTGCTGTACGAGAATGTCTATGTCGGCGACGCCGGCAAGGTCGCCTTCCGTACCGACCCCTATGGCTGGAACGATCCCGTCGCCGAACAACTCGGTTTCGAGCGATCGGCGGCGCGGCGTGCCGAGGCCCGCGACATCGATATCGGCCCGTGAGCGTGAGGCGCGACTAGCCCCTGCGCGCGGCGATGTACCGCGTGACATTGCCGGTCAGCACGTCGAGCGGGACGTTGCCGCCAGCCAGCACCGCCTGGTTGAAGTCCCGCACGTCGAACCGGGTACCCAATTCGGCCTTGGCGCGGGTCCGCTGCGCGACGATCTCGGTCTGGCCGATCTTGTAGCCACAGGCCTGACCCGGCCAGGCGCAATAGCGCTCGACCTCGCTCACCGCGTTGCTCATCGGCAGTCCGGTCGCGGCGACGAATTCGCGCAACGCCTGCTCGCGCGTCCAGCCCATCGCATGGATCCCGGTGTCGACCACCAGCCGCACCGCGCGCCAAGACAGCCCCATGAAATAACCGAGCCGCCCCGCCGCATCGCCGTCATAGAGCCCGAGCTCGTCGGCGAGCTGTTCGGCGTAGAGCGCCCAGCCCTCGGTATAGGCGTTGAACGCCAGCACCGATCGGATCAGCGGCAGCTGCTGCGCATATTCCCCCTGCCAGACATGCCCGGGAATGCCCTCGTGGAACACCAGATCGGGGATCGTGACGCGGTTGTGGATCGTGGGATCGCCCAGATTCACCCAGATCTTGCCCGGGATCGATCCGTCGAGCGCGCCCGGCCCGCCATAGGCGGCGGGCGCCCCCGCCTCCTGCGCGAGCGGCATCCGCCGGATCTCGAGCCTGGCGGTCACCAGCGTGCGGAACGCCTTGGGCAGGCGCGGCCGGATCGCATCGATCCGGCCCTGCATATAGGCGACGATCTGCTTCCTACCGGCATCGTCGTTGGGGAAGGCGATGTCCGGCCGACGCTGCAATTCGGCCGCGCGCTCCGCCACGGTCCCCTTGGTCAGCCCGAAGCCCTTGAGGATCCTGTCCATCTGCGCCTGAAGCTCGACGAGCTGCGCACGCCCCAGCGCATGGATCTCCGCCGGGCTCCGTCGCGTCGTCGTCCCCGCACGCAGCCCCCAGCCATACCAGGCCGCGCCATGCGGGCGCGATCCCAGCCCGGCGACGTCAGTTGCGACCGCGCGCTGCGCGGTGAGTTCGGCGATCTGCCGCTCGAGCGCGGGGATGACCGCATCGCGGACGATCTGCGTAGAACGCCGGGTCCAGTCACCGGGGATCGCCTGCGTCTTGCGCGCGAGCGGCCCGATCAGTGGACCATCGACCGCTGCCGCCTCGGCCAGCGTGCGTCGCATCCCGGCCAGCGTCTTGTCGAGCAGGAAGCTGGGCGGCACCAAGCCCTGCTCGCGCGCGGTGCGCACCCTGCCCGTCTCGTCATCGAGCTGTTTCGCCATCGCCGCCACGCGCGCGAGATAGGCCTCGGCATCCGCCGCCGTGCGCAGCGGCTGATCGCCGTCGAGCAGCTGCGGCACGTCCAGCCACGCGCCGACATTCTGGATGACGGCATAGGGCGTGTTGCGCCAGTCGCCGATCGTCGCGACGCCGTAGGGCAGCGCCATCCCGTCCAGCGCGGTCTGGAACGCGCTCTGCGTCACGGCGATGCTGGTCAGCGTCGCCTGGTCGATCCCGTCGCGCGGCAACCGGCCGAGCGCAGCCAGCCCGTCGGTCAGGACGCGTCGCCGCGCGGCGAT
>NZ_JRVI01000115.1:0-2722 GCF_000783375.1 Sphingomonas sp. Ant20 | reverse complement strand
CGACCAAAGGCAGCGACGAGAAGCCGGTGACCGTCGCCGACCAGCCGAGTGCCAGCCCGCGCGCGGCGGCGATGCCGACACGGACGCCGGTGAAGCTGCCGGGGCCGACATCGACGAGGATGCGGTCGGCGCGGCCGCCGCCGGGCAGCGCGGCGATCATCGGCACGAGCCGTTCGGCATGGCCGCGCCCGACGACGTCATGCGTCCGCGCGACGATCACGCCGTCATCGGCGAGCGCGACCGAACAGGCGGCGGTGGACGTCTCTATGATCAGCGTACGCATATCGGTAATCCCTCTCCCTCCGGGAAGAGGGCGTCATGTCAGGCGATGCTGTTGAACTTCGCGAAGTCGGGGCGTGGCGACCTGGCGAAGATCGTCGCGGGATCGCCATAGCCGAGCGTCGCGATGAAGTTGGTATGGACCGCGGGCGTGTCGGCGAAGAAGGCCGCATCGACCTTGTCCGCGTCGAACCCCGACATCGGCCCGGTATCCAGCCCGAGCATCCGCGCGGCGATGATGAAATAGGCACCCTGCAGCGTCGAATTGCGGAAGGCCGATGCCGCGCGCAGTTCGGCGCTGCCCGTGAACCAGGATTTCGCATCGGCGTGCGGAAACAGTTCGGGCAGATGCTCGTGGAATTCGGTGTCCATGCCGATGATCACCGAGACGGGCGCGTTCAGGATCTTGGGCTGGTTCTGCGCGCTGCACGCGTCGGCAAGCTTCTGCTTTGATTCGTCGCTGACGCACCAGACCAGCCGCGCGGGCAGCTGGTTGGCGGACGTCGGGCCCCATTTCATCAGATCCCAGATCGCGTGCAGATCGGCCTTCGCGACCGGGCGGTCGGTATAGCCGTTATAGCTGCGCGCCTCGCGGAAGATCGCGTCGAGCACGACGTCGGGCTGGGGACCGCGCAGGGTCATCAGACGGCGCGCACTTCGGTGACTTCGGGGACGTAATATTTCAGCAGCTGCTCGATGCCGTTCTTGAGCGTCGCGCTCGACGAGGGGCAGCCGGCGCACGCGCCCTGGAGCTGGAGGAACACCTTGCCCTTGTCGAAGCCGCGATAGACGATGTCGCCGCCGTCATTGGCGACCGCCGGGCGGACGCGCGTCTCGATCAGGTCGCGGATCTGCGCGACGATATCGGCATCGGCCGGGTCGTCGGTCAGCACGGTATCGTCGGACGGCACCGAAAAGCCTGCGCTCGCGGGGCGGAACAGCGGCATCGCGGCGGAGAAGTGATCGAGCATGATTGCCAGCACGTCGGGCTTCAGGTCCGACCAGGCGACGCCGGGGGCGGCGGTCACCGAGACGAAGTCGCGCCCGAAGAACACGCCGGTCACGTCGCCGAGCCGGAAGATCGCATCGGCGAGCGAACTCGCCTCGGCCTCCTCGGGGGTGGCGAAGTCGCGGGTGCCGGACTCCATGACGGTGCGTCCCGGCAGGAACTTCAACGTCGCGGGGTTCGGGGTGGATTCCGTTTCGATCAGCATGGGGTGCATGTGGCGACGGGGGGCGGAGGGATCAAGCAAACTCTTCTTTGGCACCGGCATAGCGTTTGCGAGGCCGGATGCCGTCAGACGTCGAGCTGTTTCACCGCGGCGTTCCAGTCGCCGATGTTGCGGACCGCGTCCTGGACGAAGGCGGAGCGGCGGACGACGTTCAGGAAGGCGTCGGCGATCCACTTGCCCGGATTGCGCAGCGGCCGCTCGAACTGGATGAGCAGGACGACGCGCGTGCCGCTCGTGTCGTTCCAGACCGCGTGGTTGTAGGTGTCGTCGAACACCAGCGTCTCGCCCTCCGACCAGCGCACGGTGCGGTCGTGGACGCGCATCCGGACGTCGCCGTCGCGCGGCACGATCAGGCCGAGGTGACAGGTGATCAGCCCCTTGGTCACGCCGCGATGCTCGGGGATGTGCGTGCCCGGCGCGAGGATCGAGAAGAAGGCGCTATTGAGCCCCGGGATCTGCGCGACGAGATCGCGCGTCCGCGGGCAGCGCACCAGATTCTCGTCGATCGGATAGCCATAGCCCCAGAGGAAGAACGAGCGCCACTTGTCGATCTCGGCGATCGCGCGGTGATCGGGCGAGATCGTCGCGAGGCTGGGCGAGGCCTCGCCGCGCAGCGCGACCGCGACCGCCTCGTCACGGATGTCGCGCCAATGCTCGCGCAGCAACTGCGTCCAGGCGAAGTCGCGGACGTCGAGCACCGGGTCGTTCGAGACGAGCGACGAGCTCGCGATCAGCCGGTCGAACACGCCGCGCAGATGCTTGCCGACGCGGATGATCAGCGGCCGGCCGGGTTCCGCCGCGAGCGGCGCGCCGGGCTGGGGCGCGCCCGAAATGACGGTCAGATCGGGGGTGCGGTGGGGGGTGCTGCGGGGATCACGACCAGAATTTCGCCACATTGCCGGACCCGTCGCGGTCCCGGTCTTCGCCCTGACTTCGGCTTGCATTCGCACTCCACTCTTCGTCGTTCGCTCGTACCGCGCGCCCGTATTCGCGCTTGCAGGTGATTGAGATAGCGCGGCTATGGGACGAAATGATGGCGCAGCGCGCGCGACGGGCACAGCGCTGGCGGTCGGCGGCCGGGGGCGCTACAGGACGGCATGGCGTTTACCCCCCGCGCGTTCGGCGCTCCCGTCTTCCTGTCGCTCGTGCTGTGCCTGGCGATCCCTGCCATCGGCCAATCGGGGACGCGGCCCGCGTCCCGCGCCAAGCCG
>NZ_JRVI01000114.1:0-6960 GCF_000783375.1 Sphingomonas sp. Ant20 | reverse complement strand
CCCGCGATACGGCACCGCGCCCCGAACGCGGCAGCCGTCCGCCCGCGCCCGGCAAGGGACCATCAGGGGGGCGCGGTCACCCGCCCCGCGCACCACGCGGAGGTAAACGCTGATGCGGATCATCGCAGGCCAGTATCGCGGCCGCCAGATCGTCGCGCCCAAGGGTGACGCGACCCGCCCGACCGCCGATCGCATGCGCGAGGCGCTGTTCTCGATGCTGACCAGCCGGGTCGGCAGTTTCGAAGGGCTCGCGGTCGCCGATCTCTTCGCGGGCTCGGGCGCGCTCGGGATCGAGGCCTTGTCGCGCGGCGCGGGGTCGTGCCTGTTCGTCGAGCAGGACAAGCCCGCGCTCGATGCGCTGAAGGCCAATCTCGCCAAGCTCGGCATTCGCGGCGACGTCCGCGCGACCTCGGTGATGGCGATGGGCCCCGCGCCCGCGCCGCTCGACATCATCCTGATGGATCCGCCCTATGACACCGGGGCAGGCCTCGTCGCGCTCGACAAGCTCGCCCGGCTCGGCTGGACCAGCCCGGCGACGTGGATCAGCCTCGAGACCGCGAAGGCGGAGGTCGTCCAACTGCCGGGCTTCGAGGTCGACGCCACGCGCGTCCACGGCAAGGCGCGGCTGACGCTGCTGCGCCCCGCCTGACGTTCCCCGCCTGACGTGACGGTCTCCCGCGCAAGCGGGAGACCCCGTCCTAGGCGGCGGCGCGGCGCCCGACGATCAGCAGCCCGCCAAGGCTCAGCACTCCCGCGGCCATCAGATACACCCCGACCAGCCCGAGCCCGCGCGGCGCCAGCGCCTCCGCCACGATCGGCGCGAGCGCCCCGCCGAGCACGCCGCCAAGGTTGAACGTCATCGACACGCCGGTATAGCGCACGCCCGCCGGAAACAGGCTCGGCAGCCACCCGCCGAGCGGGCCATAGGCGAACCCCATCACGAACAGCGCGCCCGACAGCCAGAGCGACACCGTGACCAGCGATCCCGATCCCAGCATCGGCCCCATCAGCGCGCCTACGACGATACAGCCCGCAAACCCGACGCTAAGCATCCGCGCCGCCGAATAGCGATCCGCCAGCACGCTCGCGAGGATCACCCCTGCCGCCAGGAACCAGATCGCGACCAGCTCGACGCCGAGAAACGCCTCGCGCGAATAGCCGAGCGTCTTCGTGCCGTAGCCGAGCGCGAACGCGGTCGCGAGATAGAAGAGCGCGAAACACGCGATCACCCCGAACGTCCCCGCCAGCGTCGCGCGCAAATGCCGCGTCAGCAGTTCGGCGATCGGCACGCGCGGAATCGCCTCGGTCTTCTCGGCTTCGAGAAACGCGGGCGTCTCGGTCAGCTTCAGCCGCACCCACAGCCCCAGTCCGACTAGCACCGCACTGACCAGGAACGGGATCCGCCAGCCCCAGGCAAGAAACTGCGCCTCGTCGAGGACCAGGCCGATGATCAGGAACAGGCCGTTGGCGGCGAGAAACCCGACCGGCGCGCCGAGCGGCGGGAACATCCCGAACGTGTTGCGACGGTGCGGCGGCGCATTCTCGACCGCGAGCAGCGCGGCCCCACCCCATTCGCCGCCCAGCCCCAGCCCCTGCCCCAGCCGCATCAGGCAGAGCAGGGTCGGCGCCCACCAGCCGACCTGCGCATAGGTCGGCAGGAACGCGATCGCGACGGTCGATCCACCCATCAGCAGCAGCGAGGCGACCAGGGTCGACTTGCGTCCGACCCGGTCGCCGAAATGCCCGAACAGCACCGCGCCCACCGGCCGCGCGACGAACGCCAGCCCAAACGTCGCATAGCTCAGCAGCAGCTGCGCCGACGCCGACTGGCCCGCGAAGAACAGCGGCCCGAACACGAGCGCCGCCGCGGTCGCGTAGATGTAGAAGTCGTAGAATTCGACCGCGGTGCCGACCAGGCTGGCGGCGAGGATGCGGCGGCTGGACCTAAGCGTGCTCATGCCGCGTGCATCGCCGCCCGCCGCCGCCCCGTCAATCGCGCGCTCGGCTTTAGCGGCCCAACGCGTGCGCAACCCCGAGCAGCATCCAGTACAGCCCGCCCGACAACAGCATCGCGACCGGCAGCGTCATGATCCACGCCAGCCCCATGTTCACCAGTGTCCGCCGCTGCAGTCCGCCGCCATTGGCGACGCTCGAACCGGCGATCCCCGACGACAGGATATGCGTCGTCGACACGGGCAGGCCGAACCGGTCCGCCATCAGGATCGTCGCCGCCGCGACCAGCTCCGCCGACGCACCCATGCCATAGGTCAGATGCGACTTGCCGATCCGTTCGCCGACGGTGACGACGATCCGCTTCCACCCGACCATCGTGCCGAGCCCGAGCGCGAGCGCGACCGTGACCTTCACCCAGATCGGGATGTAGCGCGTCCCCTGCTCGAGCCCGCCGCCATAGGTTTTCAGCGTCGTGATCTCCTGCGCGGTGAAGCGCGCCTGCGCGGTCTTGTCCGCCGCGACCAGCTTGGTCGTGTCGAGCACGAGGTACATGTCGTTGCGCAGGTTCGACGTCGCCGCCGCGGGGACCTTGCCGAGCGAGCCATAGCCCTCGATCCGGCGGGTGACGTCGTTCGACAGCGTGGCGAGCGCGCCATAGACGACGGGCTCGGCGACCTGCTTGGATTTCAGCGCGGTGGTGACGCGCGCGCGGGCGGCCTCGACCGTCGAAGGCGTGCCGTCGGCATGTGCGGCAAAGGCCGACGACGCTGCGCGCGCGCTCTGGACGACGGCCGGCGTCGCGCTTTCGGGCATCGTCCGGTTCAGCGCATAGGCGGTCGGTGCGCAGCCGATCAGGATGAGCATGATCAGCCCCATCCCCTTCTGGCCGTCATTGCTGCCATGTGCGAAGCTGACCGCGGTGCAGGTGCCGATCAGCAGCGCACGGATCCCGCGCGGCGGCGGCGTATTGCTCTCGGGCGCCTCGAACAGCTTGCGATCGGTCGAGAAGGCCTTCATCACCAGCAACATCAGCAGCGCGCCGACAAAGCCGACCACCGGGCTGAACGCGAGCGCGGAGAGCACCTTGGTCACCTGCGCCATGTCGACGCCCGACGTGCCGTCCGCGCCGCCGTTGATCAGCTGGTTGGCGAGCCCGACGCCGAGGATCGAGCCGATCAGTGCATGGCTCGACGAATTGGGCAGCCCGACCGCCCAGGTCGCGAGGTTCCACAGGATCGCCGCGAGCAGCAGCGCGAAGATCATCGCGAACCCGCCCGCGCTGCCGACGTTGAGGATCAGGTCGACCGGCAGCAGCGTGATGATCGAATAGGCCACCGCGCCCGACGACGTCATCACGCCGACGAAGTTGAAGAAGCCCGACCAGACGACCGCGAGCGGCGCGGGCATCGAATGCGTGTAGATGACCGTCGCGACCGCATTGGCGGTGTCGTGGAAGCCGTTGACGAATTCGAACCCGAGCGCGATCAGCAGCGCGAGCCCGAGGAACGCGAACGCACCGACCGCGAGCGTCTCGCCAACCTGCGCGGTATCGGTGGCAATGCTGAACCCCGCATAGGCCAGCCCCCCCAGCAATACTGCCAGAAAGATCCAGCGCCCGGCCGGATGCAGATCATGATCGAGCCGCGGTCCGCTGCGCGGTGCGCGGTCGATCGCGTCGACCGTTAATGGGGAAGTAGCCATGATCGCGCAGTCGGCCCTAACGATTACAACTTTATGACAACGCGATGCATCGCCGCGCGGCGATACCAGAATGACACAGTGACGAACCCCGCGCAGCGCGCGACCGCCCATGATCCTCCCCCCGCCGGGGGGGGCAGGCACAGCCTGACGGCGGGGGAGGACCGCCGCGCCTTTGACAGAGCGGTCCTCCTTCAATCGCGCATCGGATCGAGCGCGACGACGCTAGCGCCCCGCGAGGCTTGCCAGCTGCGTCCCGTTGCGCGTCAGCAACGCGGCGGTCTGGACCGTGGCGTCCTGCATCATTTCCGTGCGGCACCGGCGCGACTCGGCAAAGGCATTCAGCCCGCCGGTCCGCGGGGCGCAGGTCCGGTTGACCGCCGACTGCACGCGACGCGCAAGCACACGCCGCCCGGCGTCGCTGGCCAGGTCTAGCCCGGCATGCGAGACACGGATCGTGACGGGGTCGCGCACCGGATCGGCGGCAGCGCCGGTCGCAAAAAGGCACGCGGAAGCGATCGCCGCCGAAGCGACGCTGTGGAGGATCTTCATGGTGACGTCCTTTGCTGGTCCTGCGGTCCGCAGGCACGCCGGCCTGCGCGCGACTAAGCCTGACCGTCGGGAGGACCGTCTCTGCGCGGCCTCTCCGACGAAGACCCTCGTCGCTGCGCACGCCCTACGCCCGGATCGTTACGCTCCCGCGACGGTTTGGCGACGGTTCGTCGGTCGCCCCGCGATTTCGAGCACCCCGCACCTCGGTGGCGACCGAACGCGCGCTCACATCCCCGGATAGCGCGCGAATTCGGGCAGGCTCGTCAGGTCCGCCATCCACGCCAGCCGCTCCGCGACCTGGATTTGCGCGCCCGGTGCGACCGACTCGGGATCGTCGAGCGTGCACGACTGGATGTCGATGATCCCCGGCAGCGCGACCGGGTTGGTGTAGAACAGCCCCGTCCCGCACGTTCCGCAGAACAGCCGCCGCCCGTGCTCGGACGACGCATAGGTCACCGGATCGCCCGAGATCTTCACCTGCTCGGTCTTGAACGCGATCCAGCCGACCATCGGCGCGCCTGCGCTTCGGCGGCAATCCTCACAGTGGCACAGCGCATGATGCGCCGCCTCGCCCGTCGCGACATAGTGGATCGCTCCGCAGTGGCATCGTCCCGACAACATGCACGCCTCCTGTTGATATTCTCGATTTGTTCCAGACATCGCTGAGTCGTGCAAGCCTTAGCCGCTTGCCCGATCGCGCCCCGTTCCCTACCTGTTCACCGGTGAACCAGATCGCCCATCCGTCCGACGCAAACCGCCAGCCGCCCTATCTCCGCGGCCTCAACGATCCCCAGCGCGAGGCGGTGCTGACCACCGACGGCCCCGTCCTGATCATCGCCGGCGCGGGCACCGGCAAGACCGCGGCGCTGACCGCGCGACTCGCACATCTGATCTTCACCAAGAAGGCGTGGCCGTCGGAGATCCTCAGCGTCACCTTCACCAACAAGGCCGCACGCGAGATGCGCGAGCGCGTCGGGCGCCTCGTCGCGACGCGGTCGAGGGGATGCCGTGGCTCGGCACCTTCCACGCGATCGCCGCCAAGATGCTGCGCCGCCATGCCGAGCTCGTCGGGCTGCAGTCCAATTTCACGATCCTCGACACCGACGACCAGCTGCGGTTGCTCAAGCAGCTCATCCTCGCCGCCGATATCGACGAGAAGCGTTTCCCAACGCGCAGCCTCGCCGGGCTGATCGACCAGTGGAAGAACAAGGGCCTCGTCCCCGCCGATATCGATGCGGGCGAGAGCGAGCGCTACGCCAATGGCCGCGGCGGCGAGCTGTACGAGCAATATCAGACCCGGCTGCGCGCGCTCAACGCGTGCGATTTCGGCGACCTGCTGCTCCACATGCTCGTCATCCTGAAGACGCACCGCGACGTGCTCGCCCAGTATCAGCAGCGCTTCAAATACATCATGGTCGACGAGTATCAGGACACCAACTCGTCGCAATATCTCTGGCTGCGTCTGCTCGCGCAGGAGCGCAAGAACATTGCCTGCGTCGGCGACGACGACCAGTCGATCTATTCGTGGCGCGGCGCGCAGGTCGAGAACATCCTGAAGTTCGAACGCGATTTTCCCGGCGCGAAGGTCATCCGCCTCGAACAGAATTACCGCAGCACGCCGCATATCCTCGGCGCCGCCTCGGGCGTGATCGCCAACAATGGCGGCCGCCTCGGCAAGCAGCTCTGGACCGAGCTCGACGTCGGCGAGAAGGTCAAGGTCATCGGCGTCTGGGACGGCCCCGAGGAAGCGCGCCGCGTCGGCGAGGAAATCGAGAGCGTCCGCCGCACGGGCAAGAGCCTCGACGAGGTCGCGATCCTCGTCCGCGCGCAGCACCAGACGCGCGAGTTCGAGGATCGCTTCATCGCGATCGGCATGCCGTACAAGATCGTCGGCGGCTTCCGCTTCTACGAACGCGCCGAGATCCGCGACGCGCTGGCGTACCTCCGCGTCGTCAACCAGCCCGCGGACGACCTCGCCTTCGAACGCATCGTCAACGTCCCCAAGCGCGGCCTCGGCGACAAGGCGGTCGCGCGCATCCACCAGCTCGCGCGCGCCACCGGCACCCCGCTCACGACGGCCGCCGCCCGCATCCTCGACACCGACGAACTGACCGGGGCCGCCAAGAAGTCGCTCGGCCGCCTCGTCGGCGACATCGCGCGCTGGCGCGACATGGCGACCAGCCTGCCCCACGCCGAACTCGCACGGCAGCTGCTCGACGAGAGCGGCTACACCGCGATGTACCAGGCCGAGAAATCGGTCGAGGCGACCGGCCGGCTCGAGAATCTGAGCGAACTCGTCCGCGCGATGGAGGAGTACGACTCGCTCGGCGCATTCCTCGAACATGTCTCGCTCGTCATGGACAATGAGGGCGGCGCGCAGGATCCGCAGGTCACGATCATGACCATCCACGCCGCCAAGGGCCTCGAATACGACACCGTCTTCTGCGTCGGCTGGGAGGAAGGACTTTTCCCGTCGCAGCGTTCGCTCGACGAGGGCGGCGTCAAGAGCCTCGAGGAGGAACGCCGCCTCGCCTATGTCGCGATCACGCGCGCGCGGCGCCTGGCCGTCATCCTCCACGCCGCCAATCGCCGCATCTACGGCCAGTGGAATTCGTCGATTCCCTCGCGTTTCGTCGCCGAACTGCCGACGAGCATACCGACACCGAGACGACCATGTCGGGCGGCGCGAGCCTCTGGCAGGCGAACTGGTCCGACCGCGCCGATCCCTTCGCCGACGTCGCACGCGGCACCGGCCGG
>NZ_JRVI01000113.1:0-4756 GCF_000783375.1 Sphingomonas sp. Ant20 | reverse complement strand
CTGGGACCGGCTGCTCGCCGCGGTCGCAGCACTCGCCGATCGCGACATCACGCTCGTCATCCTCGGCGAGGGCGCATGTCGCGGTGCGCTCACGGCGCAGGCGACCGCACTCGGCCTCGCCGCCCGCGTGCACCTGCCCGGCCATGTCGCCGATCCGCTCCCGGCAATGGCCCGCGCACAGGTCGTCGCGCTGACGTCGGATTTCGAAGGCGTGCCGGGCGTCCTGCGCGAGGCACTGTCGGTCGGCACCCCCGTCGTCGCGACCGATTCGAGCCATGCGATTGCCGAGATCGTCGACACGCCCGCACGCGGCACGATCGTCGTGCGCGACGACGGCCCCGCACTCGTCGCCGCACTCGACGCCTGGCTCACCTCCGGTACGCCGCGGCCCGCACCCGTCCCGCAACCCGGCAGCGACTCGGCACAGCGCTATCTCGCGCTGTTCGACACGCTCGTCAGTCCGCGGCCTTCTCGTCCTCGCGGTCCGACCGGCGCTCGAGCGCGGTCTTGAGCATCGCGGTCATCGGATCGGCAAGCGCGAGGCCAAGGATCCCGAACAGCGCGCTCGCCAGGATCTGCGCGCCCAGCGTCAGCGCGGGCGGCAGGTCGACGGTGCGCTTGGCGACCATCGGCACGATCACATAGCCGTCGATCGTCTGCACCACGAAATAGGTGCCGATCGCCCAATAGCCGGTGTCGACGCCCGCGCTGAAGCCGACCGCGACCATCAGCACGCCGGTGACGATCGCGCCGATATTGGGGATGAAGGCAAGGATGCCCGCGATGATCCCGAGCAGCATCGCCATCGGCACGCCGCCCACCGCCAGCGCGATCCCCGTCGCGACGCCCTCGACCGCCATGCCGAGCAGGCGCCCCGCGAGCAGCCGCCGCATCGTCTCGCCCATCGTCACCATCGTCCGGGCGAATTCGTCGCGCAGATCGGTCGGCACCATCCACTGCACGCCGCGCGCATAGGTGCCCGGGTCCATCGCGATGAACAGCCCGAGCACGAGGATCATGAACAGGCTGGTCAGCGCGCCGATCGCGGTGCCGACCCACGATGTCACGCGCCCGACCGACCCCAGCGCCTGCTTGGCGATCCCGCTCACGTCCGACACGCCCGGCATCAGCCCCTGCGACGCCAGATAGCCCGTGAACCGGTTCGCCTGCAGCTCGAGCGTCGAGCGCAGCTGCGTCACCTGTTCGGTCACCTGCACGCCGGTCAGCACGAACGTGCCGATCATGAACACCAGCACCAGCACCACGACGATCAGCAGTCGCCATCCGCGGCTGATCGGCAGCACCCGCCCGAGCAACCGGACGCCGCCGTCGAGCAGCGACGCGAACACCACCGCGGCGAAGATCAACAGCAACGGCTGCACCAGCACGATCGCCAGTGCGATCAGGCAGGCGAGCCCCAGCCAGATCGTCGCGCGCCGCACTTCGGTGCGCAGCGCCGGGTCGCGCATCTCGACCGGGCTGGCCTCGTCGACGCGCTTGGTCGCGCCGCTATCGTCGGCCATCTCAGTTCGCCGTTGCAGGGTGGAGCGACGTGCCCGCGCGATCCGACCGGAGCGATCCCCACCAGGTCAGCGGGTTGTAGGTCGCATCGCCGTCGAGGCTGAAGGTGATGAACTCCGCGCGCCCGCCCAGATTCTCGTACGGCACCGGCCCGCCAAGGCCGAGCTGCGTCAGCGCGAAACGGCTGTCCGCGGACCGGTCGCGATTGTCGCCCATCAGGAAGACATGAGCCGCCGGGATCGTGATCGGCCCGTAATCGTCGCCCGGGCTCCAGCCCATCTCGATCGTGTCGAACCGCCGGCCATTGGGCAGCGTCTCGGTGATCGTCGGCAGGCGACAGATCATCGCGCCGTCGGCCCGCGTCTCGCGCGCGCCGGGATATTCGTCCTCGCTGCACGGGCTGTTGGTGTCGACCGGGATCAGCGTGTCGTGGACGGGACCGCGCTTCACCGGCACGCCGTTCAGGATCACCGTCCCGCCGCGCACTTCCAGCCGGTCGCCCGGCAGGCCGATCACGCGCTTGATATAGTCGTTCTGCGTCCCCGGCGGCGTCACGATCACCACGTCGCCGCGCGTCGGCAGCGATCCGAACAGCCGCCCCTTGATGAAGGGGATCTGCACGCTCCAGCTGTCTTCCTGCTGGCGAAGCACGACGCTCTTGAAGATCGCGACCGGGTTCGGGATCGTCGGCGACACGAACGACCAGCCATAGGCGAATTTGGTGACGACCAGCCGGTCGCCGATCCGCAGGCCCGGCAGCATCGATTCGCTCGGGATGTAGAAGGGCTTGGCGATGAAGCTGTGGAAGCCGAGCACCACCAGCACCAGCCAGAATATGCCCTTCACCTCGCCCCACCAGTCGGTCCCGCGGCGCGCGGGTGCCGTCTTCGTGGTGGGAGGGGAACCGTCGTTGCCCGGGGGCGGGACGGGTGTGGCGCCGACCCGCGATGCTGCCGGATTCTCGAGCGACTCTTTGCCGTCCAACGCCGCTTCCTTCATCGATCTTTATCCGCGGATAACAGGGGTATAGCTTCGATTATCACAAAGGCCTGCGCCCAGGGATGATCGTCCGTCATGGTCAGGTGCACGCGTGCGGCGTGGCCTTCGGGGGTCAACGCGTCAAGCCTCGCCTTGGCCCCGCCGGTCAGGGCCAGCGTCGGCGCACCGCTCGCGGCGTTGACGACGCCGATGTCCTTCATGAACACGCCTGCGCGAAACCCGGTGCCGACCGCCTTCGAAAACGCCTCTTTCGCCGCGAACCGCTTGGCGAGCGTCCCCGCCTTGGTGAACGGCCGCCGCGCCGCCTTGGCCAGCTCCACCTCGGTAAACACCCGCTGCTCGAACCGCTCGCCGAACCGCTCGACCGACGCCTTGATCCGCTCGATATTGCACAGGTCCGACCCCAACCCGATGATCATCGCGACGCCTGGAGTCGGAAGACAAGATATGTTCTCGCGAAGGCGCGAAGGCGCGAAGCGAGCGGGAGACGCGAGCCCGGGGCGGTCTTCAGACTCTTCGCGCCTTCGCGCCTTCGCGTGAACCCCATCTGCACGCTACCGCGCCGCATCCATAGCCTCGCGCATCCGCCGCACCGCCTCGCCAAGCCCGACGAACAACGCCTCGCCCACCAGGAAATGCCCGATGTTCAGCTCGCGCACCTGCCGGATCGCCGCGATCGGCGCGACATTGTCATAGGTGAGGCCGTGCCCGGCATGCACCTCGATGCCGTTCTTCGCCGCCAGCGCCGCCGCATCCTCGAGCCGCCGTAGCTCGACGCTGCGCGCATCGCCCGACAGCTCGACATAACGCCCCGTGTGCAGCTCGACGACCGGCACCTTCAGCCGCACCGCCGCCTCGATCTGCCGCGCGTCGGGCTCGATGAACAGCGACACGCGGATCCCCGCCCCGGCCAGCGCGTCGACCAGCCGTTCCATCCGGTCATAATGCCCCGCGACGTCGAGCCCGCCCTCGGTGGTCAGCTCCTCGCGCTTTTCGGGCACGATGCACGCCGCATGCGGCCGGTGGCGCAGCGCGATGCCGAGCATCTCGTCGGTTGCCGCCATCTCCAGGTTGAGCGGGATCGCAAGCTCGGTCGACAGCCGCGCGATGTCGTCGTCGGTGATGTGCCGGCGATCCTCACGCAGATGCGCGGTGATCCCGTCCGCCCCCGCCGCCGCCGCGACCAGCGCCGCGCGGACCGGATCGGGATAGCCCGCCCCGCGCGCATTCCGCACCGTCGCGACGTGATCGATGTTGACGCCGAGGCGCAGATGCGCGGTGCCGGGGGGGCTCATGCCGCCGCCCTGCTGCCGGGCTTGATCGCCGGGATCGCCGCGAGTTCCGGGGGCAGCGCATCCGCGGCATAGGTCGGCACGTCGAGCCGGATCAGCGGGAAGAACGGCACGCCCAGATCCGCCGCGCCGTTCGACCGGTCGACCAGCGCCGCCGCCGCGACCGTCTCGCCGCCTGCGCGCCCGATCGCCGCGATCGCTTCCTTCGACGACAGCCCGGTGGTCACCACGTCCTCCATCATCAGCACGCGCTGCCCCGGCGCCAGCCGGAAGCCGCGGCGCAGCTCGAACACGCCGTCGGGCCGCTCGAGGAACATCGCCTCGACGCCCAGCGCGCGCGCCATCTCATGACCGCAGATCACCCCGCCCATCGCCGGCGACACCACCGCGCTGATCGATCCGCGCAGGTCCTCCGGGATCCGCGCGACCAGCGCCTCCGCCAGCCGCGCGCCACGCCTGGGGTCCATCAGCACGCGCGCGCATTGCAGATAGCGCGAGCTGCGCAGGCCCGAGGACAGGATGAAATGCCCCTCGAGCAGCGCCTCGGCAGCGCGGAATTCGGCGAGCACGTCGTCTTCGGTCATCGCGGGTCATCGCTCCAATGAAATCTGTCGCGCTGTACGATCGCGGCAAAGTCCACGCAATGCAACCGCCACCGCCCCCGCCACCGCCACCGCCCCGGCCGCCATACGCCCCGAAAAAATTTGCCGGCCCGTGCAACAAATTCAACAAAGCCCGCACCGGGGTTGAGGCTCGCCCCGCCGCCGCCTATAGCCGAATGTCAAAATGATAAGCAGACATCCGCGCGTCCGTGATACGGGTTCGCACCAAACCGGGGTCAAGAAAAAACGATGCGCATACTGGGGATGAGAGGATTGGCGATCGCAGCGGGGCTCGCACTGGCGAGTCTTGGCGGCGTCGCGGGCAGGCTGCACCGGCTTCGC
>NZ_JRVI01000112.1:0-9416 GCF_000783375.1 Sphingomonas sp. Ant20 | reverse complement strand
CGAGCGCGCGGTTCGGGGCTGCCGCTGCTTCCCGCGATGCCCGCGACACGGTCGACTGGGTGATGCGGTCGCGCGACAACCAGGCCCTGCCGTTCGTCGTGATCGACAAGGTGAACGCGGTGGTCTTCGCGTTCGATGGCGTGGGGGTGCTCCGCGGCACGGCGCCCGCGCTGCTCGGTCTCGCCCGCGGCGACGACAGCGTGCCGGGGATAGGCCAGCGCAAGCTCGCGACGATCACGCCCGCCGAGCGGACCACGCCCGCCGGCCGGTTCCAGGCGTCGATCGGCGCCGATTTCGAGCAGGATATCCTGTGGATCGACTATGCCGCTGCGCTGTCGCTCCACCGCGTCATCGCCGGCCGCCGGGTCGACGACCGCGCCGGACGGCTGGCCTCGGCGACGCCGCAGGACAACCGGATCTCCTATGGCTGCGTCAACGTGCCTGCGCGCTTCTACGACGGGGTGATCAAGCCGTTGTTCACGGGCACGGTCGGGATCGTCTATATCCTGCCCGAGACCCGACCGCTGCGCAGCGTGTTTGCAATGACGGCCTCAGCGCCGGACGCCGTGCCTCACTGACCCCAGGGGCGCTCGCGATACCATTTGGTCAGCACGTACTTGACCCCCTGTTCGACCGGCATGCCCTGGTGCACCGACCCCGGATTCGGCGCGCCATAGTCGTCCATGTTGTTCCAGATGACGAGGTTGCCTGCCTTGGGCGCGATGATCACGTCCGCTGTCGGAAAATTGGTCCGGCCTCCCGCCTCCGGTTCGTTCAGGAACGTCATCGCCGACCAGGTCCGCTGTCCGCCGACCGCGACCTGATCCTGCCAGTAGAGCTGGCCGGTATCGAAGAAGTCGTGATGCGGCTTGAACTCCTGCCCGACCGCATAGCGCTGGCCCTGCAACGCCTCGCCGTAGCGCGGTTTCAGCCCGGTCAGCGCGTCGAGCCGGGTCTCGACCGCGGTGACCGCGTCGGGGCCCGCATAGAGGTAACAGGTCTCGCTGGTCCGGTAGGCGGGACGCGGATCGTCGGCGACGACCGGCGACGGCACGCGATCCGCATCGATCAGTGCGATCAGCGTCGCGCACACGTCGAGCGGTAGGAAATCGCGGACGATGTACAGCTCGATCCCGGGTGCCGGAATGCGAACGGCGCCGGGATAGCACAGGATCTGCTCGCGGACCTGTGCCGCGGACTCCGCGCGCGCGAGCGCTTCGACCGGGCCGTCGCGTCGGTCGGTGGCGGAAAGTGGCGATGTGGCGGACGGAACGGCGACCATGGGCACTCCAGACTGTCGGGCGCGTCGGTGGCGGACCGGCGGTCCGGCCCCGTGGCCAGACCATCACATAGATCAAGCCGTACAGGCGCAAAAGCCGTTTCACCGCCGAATTCGGCCGCAATGCTCGATACTTGTCCGCGGGGAAGGCAAAATCCGGGTGCGACTTAATCGCGTGACGATCGTTGAGCCGCCATTCCCAAAGGAGACGAATGATGAGCAACGAGACCGACGTGTCCGTCCTGAACGGCCTGATCAAGACGACCCTCGACAGCATGAAGGGCTATGAGGACGCGGCCAAGGACGCGGAGAGCACGCAGTATGCGACGATGTTCGCCGATTTCGCGCGCGATCGCGCCCAGGTCGCGACGAACCTGCAGGCACAGGTCCGCGCACTCGGCAGCGAGCCCGAGATGGATTCAAGCATGCTCGCCGCAGCGCATCGCACCTTCATGGACCTGAAGCAGGCGCTGACCGGCAAGGACGACAAGGCGATCATCCTCGAGGTCGAGCGTGGCGAGGACCACATCAAGGCCAAGTATGAGGACGCGATGAAGGACGGCCAGCTGTCGCCCGCATCGCTCGACGTGGTCACCAAGGGCTATGCCTCGGTCCGCGAAGGCCATGACAAGATGAGCGCGCTCAAGCACAGCCTCACCTGATCCGAAGGGGCGACCGGTTTCGCCGGTCGCCCTTTTTCCTCCGCGCTATCCTGCCGCCTTGCGCAGGATCCGCGACAGGTCCTCGACCGAATAGGGTTTGTGCAGCAGCTCGAACCCGTCGGTACCATCCTGCGCCAGCACGTTGCTGTAACCCGACGTCAGCACCACCGGCAGCCCGGGATGCGACGCCCGGATCGCCTTGGCCAGATCGATGCCGTTCATGCCCGGCATCACGACGTCCGAAAACACGATGTCGAAGCGCGCCGCGTCCTCGCCCAGCACCGCCAGCGCCTCCTGCGCATCCGCCGCCCAGACCGTCACATAACCGAGCTCGGCAAGCGACTGGGTGGTGAACGTGCCCACGTCCTTGTTGTCCTCGACCACCAGCACGCAGGTGCCATGGCCGTCCGCCAGCCCCTCCGGGACCGCCCCCGGCAGGTTCGCGGTGCGCTCCTCCGCGCGCGGCAGATAGAGCGTGAAGACCGTGCCGCAGCCGACTTCGCTCTCGACGATGATGTCGCCATCGGACTGTTTGGCAAAGCCGAACACCTGGCTGAGCCCAAGGCCGGTGCCCTGCCCGACCCCCTTGGTCGTGAAGAACGGCTCGAAGATCCGCTCGAGCTTTTCGGGCGGGATGCCCGACCCGGTGTCGCGCATCGAGATCGCGACGAACTGCCCCTCGACCGCCGGATGCGAGCGCACCGCCGGGATCATCGTGGCGGTCCGCAGCGCGATGTCGATCCGCCCGGCGCCGTCCATCGCGTCGCGCGCATTGACCGCCATGTTGACCAGGGCGGTGTCGAGCTGGCTCGGGTCGACATTGGTGAAGCAGGGCGTGTCGGGCACGTCGATCGCGATCGTAATCCGCGATCCGGTCAGCGTGCCGAGCATGTCGGCGATGCTGCCGAGACTCTGGCCGACATCGATCACCTCGGGCTGGAGCGCCTGCCGCCGTGCGAAGGCGAGCAACTGTCCGGTCAGCTTTGCCGCGCGATCGGCGGTGTCCGAGATCGCGTCGATATAGCGCTCGCGCCGTTCGGGCGGGAGGTCGGGGCGCTTGAGCAGGTCGGTTGCGGACCGGATCACGGTGAGCAGGTTGTTGAAGTCGTGCGCGACACCACCGGTCAGCTGGCCCACCGCCTCCATCTTCTGCGACTGGCGCAGCGCGTCCTCGGCGGTCTGCAGCTCGCTCGTCCGCGCGATGACCTGCTGCTCGAGCGAGGCCGCGAGCGCGGCGAGCGCCTGTTCGGTGCGGCGGCGCTCGGTAGCGATGCGGGTCCGATCCGCAACCTCGCGCGCGAACGCGACCTCGTCCGCGCGCCAGTGCCGCGCCCAGCCGCTGGCGAGATACAGCATCGCCACGATCCGGCCGTTTTCGGTGATCGGCATGTTGATGATCGCGCGGGCCTGCACCGCCTCGAGCGCGGCGCTCGTCGCGTAGGTCCGAGGGTCGGCGCGCGCATCGGTCACGCAGACCTCCTCGCCGCGCTTGAGGTCGTCGATATAGGTGCCGAAGTCGCGAAGCCTGAACGTGCCCGAAAGCTGGTCGACCCCTGGCGCGGTCCAGTCGCTGTGCACCGTCACGGTCTCGGCGTCCGGATCGATCTCGCCATAGCCGGTCCGGCTGAGGTCGATCGTCCGGCCGATGATCTGGACGGCCTGGTAGGAAATGTCGTCGGGACAGTCGGTGTCGCGGAACATGTCGCCCAGCTCGACCAGCGCCGCGCGCATCATCTCGCCGCGGCGCTGGTCGGTGATGTCGGTCGACACGCCCGCGATCCGCAACGCCTCGCCGGTGGCGGAATAAAAGGGCTGTCCGCGCGATCCGATCCACCGCAGTTCGCCGTCCTGGCGGTAGATGCGGTAGACGACCTCGTAATCCGTCCCCTCCTCGACGCAGCGTTGGACCTCGGCGACGCTCAGCGCGCGATCGTCGGGATGGATCGCGGCCAGCCGGTCGTCATAGGAAAACGGCGCGTCCGTAGGCCGGCCGAAGATCTCCTTGCAGGTATCCGATGCGGTCAGCCGCTTCGTCGCGATCTCGAGGCTCCAGGTCCCGAACCGCGCCGCCTTGAGCGTGAAGGCGAGCTCGCGCTCATGCTCCTGCTGCTGTCGCAACCGGTCGGTCAGTTCCGCCATCAGCGAGGCGTTGCTGCTCTCGAGTCCCTTCAGCCGCTCACGCTCGAGCGTCACGTCGACCTGGCTGGCGAAGAAATAGGCGAGCACGCCGTGCGTGTCGAAGACCGGCGCCATCAGCAGCCGGTTCCAGAACGTCTCACCGTCCCTGCGGTGGTTCTGGATCTCGATCTCGATCGATTCGACCCGGCGAACCGCGTCGCGGATCCGGTCGATCGTCGCGGGATCGGTTTCCGGCCCCTGGAGGAACCGGCAGTTGCGCCCGAGTATGTCCTCGCGCGGATAGCCGGTGAGCCGGCAGAACGCGTCGTTGGTGAACACGATCGGATTGTCGGGCAGGCGCGGATCGGTGATGATCATCGGCATCCGCGTCGCCCGCACCGCGGCGACGAACGGGTCGGTGCCGAGGTCCTGCCCGATCAGCTCGGCGGCGATTCGCTCGGCGTCGGCCGTCAACGGACGAGCGCCGGGGTCGGCGCGGTCGGGTGTATCGTTCAAGACCGTCTACTCGCCCTTTGCACTAAGTCGCTGATATCTAGCTACGCGCAAAGACACCGCAACGCCGGGCTGGCGTGACGAATAATCGAGATCAATATGCGACGAAGGGCGGCCGCGTGATGCGGCCGCCCCTCCCCTCATCAGCGCACCGAACCGCGGCGCACCATGTTGACGATCGCGAGCAGGATCACCGCACCGACCAGCGAGATCAGGATCGACTGGATGTTGAGCGCGCCGTCCATGATCGAGGCGCCACCAATGAGCGGCGTGATCAGGAAGCCTGCGAGCAACGCGCCGACAATGCCGACGACGATGTTGAGGAAAACGCCCTGCTGTGCGTCGGTCCTCATGATCATGCTGGCGACCCAGCCGATGAGTCCGCCGACGACGAGAAGGATGATGAGGTTCATGATGAGGCTCCTGTTGATACTGGTACAGGCTGCTCAACGGACCGGGTGCTGCTAACGTTCAGTTCGGCCGCGCATAGTGCTTTGCGACATTAGTATAGGGGCACTAGTCCGGTTGGTAGGTCGGGGTTGGCCGTGACGGAACCGGTCGTGCGCTCCAGCGCTGAGGAGGCATGACCAGTACCCCCGGCAAGCCGCTGCATGCGCCCACCCTGCATCATCTCGAACAGCTCATGGCCGGATTGCTCGAAGGGGTGATCCTGATCGACCCGACCGGCGTGATCCTGAGCGCCAACCCCGCCGCGCTCAAGATGCACGGCGTCCGCGGCGTCGGCGAGCTGGGTGCGACGGCGGACGATTATGCCGCGCGGTTCGCCCTGCGCTACCGCGACGGGCGTAAGGTGCCGCGGCGCGAATATCCGCTGCTCCGGCTGCTCGCGGGCGAGAGCTTCCCCGACCTGATCGTCGAAGTCACGCCGCGCGATGCGGACGAACCATGCTGGGTCCATCAGGTCCGTGACATCGTCATGGACGAGGATGGCGGCGAGCCCGACTGCCTCGCGCTGGTGATCAGCGACGTGTCCGAGCGGTTCGACGCGGAGGACCGGTTCGAGGCGATGTTCCATGCCAACCCCGCCCCCGCGCTGATCATCCGCATCGCCGACCAGCGTTTCGTCCTGGTCAATCAGGGGTTTCTCGACCTGTCGGGCTATGACCGCGACGCGATCATCGGCAAGACGCTGTTCGATTTCGACTTTCTCGCCGATGTCGAGCGCAAGGCGTTCGTCAAGGCGTGCGTCGCGCGCGGCGAGGTCGTGCCACAGCTCGAGGCCGAGCTGCCGCTCGCCGGCGGCGACACGACGCTGGTCATCCTGGCGGGGCAGCCGATCGAGGTCGGCAACCGCGACTGCCTGTTGTTCACCTTCGCCGACCTCGAACCGCGGCGGCGCGCGGAACATGCGCTGAAGGCGAGCGAGCGGCATTTCGCCGCGGTGTTCGAGATGGCGCCGGTGGCGATGGTCGTGACCCAGACCGACGACAATCGCATCCTGCAGGTGAACGCGGCGTTCAAGACGCTGACCGGCTATGACGATCGCACGGTGATCGGCCGGGTCGCCGACGACCTGCAATTGTGGAATGATGCGGGCCAGCGCGAACAGCTGGAAACCGAGATCCGCGCGCAGGGCGGGTTCCGCGGACAGGATGTCCGCCTGCTCCGCAAGAATGGCGAGGCGCTCGACTGTCTCGCCTCCGCCGAAAACATGCGGATCGACGGCGATGCCTGCGTGCTCTGGCTCTATCAGGATATTACCGCGCGGCGGCGCGGCGAGCTCGAGCTGGTCGAGGCGATCGAGGCGGTGATGAAGGACGCCAACTGGCTCGGCCGGTCGATCATGGACAAGCTGGCGACGCTGCGGAACCCGCGCCCCGGCGCCGCCTCGGACGCGCCGCTGCTCGATCTCAGCAAGCGCGAGCGCGAGGTGCTCGAGCTGATCTGCCAGGATCTCGACGATGCCGCGATCGCCGAGCGGCTCGAACTGTCACGCAACACCGTGCGCAACCATGTCGCGCGGCTCTATGCCAAGATCGGCGTCAACCGGCGCAGCGCCGCAGTGGTCTGGGCGCATGAACGCGGGGTCGGCGCCTGAGAAAGCGCGCGCCGCCCCGAGGGGCGGCGCGGCCGGTGGTCAGGCGGACTGCGGGATGATGCTGATCATCGCGTCTTCGCTCGGCTCCTTGGCGGGCTTGAGCTTGAGCGCCTGATCCGCGGTCACGTGCCGCGTGCGTGTCGCGGGCTCGAGCGTCACGGTCTCGCCCGTCTCGAGCGACCGCTCGACCGCTGCCAGCACGCGCATGTCGAACAGGCCCTCCTGCCCGTCGGCTTCGGGATGACGGTCGTTGAGGATGCAGTCAGAGAAATACTGCGTCTCGTTGCCGAACTGCTCGACCGGATCGAAGGCGTGCTTCTTCTCCTTGCCGTCCGCGGTGCGCTCGACATAGGTGATGCTGGTCGTCGGCCCGAACATGAAGGCGGGCGCGGCGTGGATGCTCGCCTTGGTGCCGACCAGCTCGAACCCCTCGGACGAGGCGGTCGCATAGCTGACGGTGAACTGCGCGATGCGATCGTTGGCGAACTTCAGCGTCACCGCGACGGTGTCGTGGAAGTTGAACCCGCGACCCGGCGTCTTCGTCCCGACAGCATGCACCGCGATCGGCTCCTGCCCGAACAGGTTGCGCACCGCGTTCAGCGGATAGGTGCCCATGTCGGGGACGGGCCCGCCCCAATAGCCGTTATGCCCGCGCGAATTCTCCTCGCGGACATTCTGCATGAAGGTCGACGAGAAGGCGCGCAGGTCGCCGAACTCGCCCGCCCGTGCGCGCGTGATCATCTCGACCGTGCCGGGTTCGTGATGCAGCCGGTAGGCGATCATCAGCTTGGCGCCGCCCTTCTTCTCGGCGGCGATGATCTGCTCGGCCTCCGCGACGCTCGACGCCATCGGCTTTTCGAGCAGGACATGGATGCCCGCCTCGAGCGCGGGGACGGCATATTGCATGTGCAGGAAATTGGGCGTCGCGATATAGACCGCGTCGATCTCGCCCGAGGCCAGCAGCTCGCCATATTGCGCGTAGGAATAGGCCTTGAGCTTGTAGAGCTTGGCCAGCTTGTCCGCCTTGACCGGGTCGCCGGTGACCAGTGCGGTCATTTCCGAATTATTGGTCCGCGCGATCCCCGGCATGAACGCCTGCTGCGAAATCTGCCCGCCGCCGACGACGGCGTAGCGCACCTTCTTGGTAAGTCCGAACATGACAGTCTCCGTGGTTCAGGAAGGATGGAATGAGGCTGGCAACTCCGCGCGACGGGGTTTTGTTGCACTGCACCCTGCGCGACAAAGTTGGCGAGCGCGGTCGTTACGGACGCGCGGGGATTATCTGCCGCCGGTCTTGGGCGAACCGCCAGCGCGCGCGTTATTCTGTCGGCCATTTACGGTCAGAGGACTGATAGTGCTGAAGTTTCTAGTGGCCGAAAGCGAAACACCCGAACAGCGCGACGCCCGCCGCGAGCATGCGGGAAAGAGCTCGGGCGAGACCTATGCGGCGACGCTCGAACAGCTCAGGCCCGATGCGCAGATCACGATCGTCGCACCCGCGGACGACGACGCGCGCGTGCTTGCGCCGGGCGAGATCGGCGATTTCGACGCGGTGTTCGTCACCGGCTCGCCGCTCCACGTCTATGACGACTCGCCCGAGGTGCAGCGCCAGCTCGCCTTCATGCGCGCGGTGTTCGCCTCGGGCACGCCGTCCTTCGGCTCGTGCGCGGGACTGCAGCTCGCGGTTGCCGCAGCAGGCGGCACCGTCCGCAAGATGCCACGGACGATGGAGGCCGGGATCGCGCGCCGGATCACGCGGACGCAGGCGGGACGCGATCACCCGCTGCTCGCCGGCCGCACGCACAGCTGGGATGCGCCCGCGATCCACGGCGACGAGGTCGAGCGGCTGCCGGACGACGCGACATTGCTCGCGAGCAACGCGGTCACCGCGATCCAGGCGGCCGAGATCCGCCATGACGGCGGGATTTTCTGGGGCGTGCAATATCACCCCGAACTGGCCCCGCGCGAGATCGCGATCGCGCTCCGCCGCCAGGCCGGCAGCCTGATCGAGGCGGGGCTCGCCGAGCGCGAGGCCGATGTCGAACAGCGCGCGGCGCAGCTCGATGCGCTGCACGACGAACCCGACCGCCGGTCGCTGCTCTGGCTGCTCGGCGTCGGCGACGATTTCGCGCAGGAGGCGGGTCGGCGGCTCGAACTCACCAATTTTCTGACGCATCTGGTCGAGCGGGGCGACTGACCCCTGCCCTTGCATTCTCACGCCGCGCCCACATCTGCCGTAGCGTAAGCAGCGCGATCTCCGGGGGGGATCGTGCGCCGAACGGGGAATGGGGCGGATGTACGATCAACTGGCCGAGAGCGTCATGCTCGAGAGCGACAATGGCGACGTGCGGGCGATCCTCGAAAAGGTCGCGGCGCTGACCGGCATGGGGTTCGTCGCGGTCGCGCGCGTCACCGACACGCGCTGGATCGCCTGCCAGGTCCTCGACCAGATCGATTTCGGCATGTCGCCGGGCGACGAGCTGCGGATCTCGACGACAATCTGCGACGACATCCGCCAGTCGGGCAAGGCCGTCGTCATCGACGACGTGTCGACCAACGACCGCTGGCTGACGCACCCCGCGCCGTCGCTCTATGGGTTCAAAAGCTATGTCTCCTTCCCGATCACGCTCGCCGACGGGTCGTTCTACGGCACGCTGTGCGCGATCGATCCGCGCCCGCGCCAGCTGAGCGGGCGCGAGACCGCCGCGGCGCTGGCCGGGTTCGCCGCGGAAGTCGGCGGCGGTGCTGTCGCGGAACGTGGCCCGCGGGCCTGGAGCGGGCCGGA